>JACDGR010000052.1 GCA_013821525.1 Actinomycetota bacterium | reverse complement strand
GTTCTCAGGTCGGCTGCGGGCCTGACGAGACGAAGTCCCGCCGACGCACGAGCGCGGCGGCGAGCACGGCGCCGATCGCTGCGACGATCGCTGCGACGATCAGGATCTCGTGCAGACCCGAGACGAACGAGGCTCGCGCCGCCTCGCTCGGGTGGGGCGCAAACGCGCGGGGGTCGACCTTGCTGGCGAAGATCGCACCGAGAGCGGCAATACCCGTCGCGATCCCGATCTGACGGAACGTGTTGTTGATGCCGGACGCCATGCCGGCACGTTCCTGTCGCACCGTCGACACTGCGGTCGAGGCAAGGGGCGCGTTGACCATGCCGATGCCGATGCCGCCGAGGATGAAGCCGGGAAGCAGCGCCGTCCAGTGCGAGTGAACCGTGACGCGACTCATCAGCCAGAGCGCGAGCGCGTTCAGCGCGAGTCCGGCACCGAGCAGCGCGCGGATCGGCATGCGCGCCGAGAGCCGCCCTGCGATTGGTGCGGCAAAGAACGAGACGAGGCTCAGCGGCAGGAAGCGCAGCCCGGTGCCGAGCGGGGAGAGCCCGAGAATGTTCTGCAGGTAGAGCGTCAGGTACAGGAACATCGCGAACATCGACGACGAGATCGCGAACGCGGTCGTCTGCGCGCCGACGAACGCGGGGCGCTTGAAGAGCGAGAGGTCGACCATCGTCGTCTCGCCGCGCGCCTGGGAGGCGACGAACGCGGCGAGCAGCAGGACCGCGGCTGCTGCGAGCCCCAGGATCAGAGCGCTCGTCCAGCCGCGGTTGTTGCCCTCGATCAACGCGAGGATCAGGCAGAGCAGGCCGCCGACCAGGGTCACGAGACCGACTGGGTCGACGCGGCCGTGCTCAGGATCGCTCGACTCGTGCACCTCGCGGACGGCGAGTGCGACAGCGCCGATGCCGATTGGGATATTGACCAGGAAGATCCAGCGCCAGGAGAGCCAGGAGGTGAGCATGCCGCCGGCGAGCGGGCCGACGGCGACGGCAGCGCCGATCGTCGCGCCCCAAAGGCCGAACGCGGTGCCGCGCTCCTTGCCGTGGAACTCCTGTGAGAGGAGCGCCAGGGCGGTCGCGAACATCATCGCACCGCCGATTCCCTGCACGCCGCGCGCGATGATCAGGAAGAGTGCGTCGTTCGCGAGGCCACAGGCGACCGAGGCGATCGTGAAGAGGACGATCCCGGTGATGAACAGTCGTTTTCGCCCGTAGAGATCGGCCAGCGAGCCGGCCGTCAGCACGCAGGTGGCGAGCGCCAGCGCATAGGCGTCCACGACCCACTGGAGGTCGGAGAACGAGGCGTGAAGCGCCCGTTCGATCGCCGGCAGGGCCACGTTGACGATCGTGATGTCGAGCAACAGCATGAAGGTCGCTACGCAGACAGCGACGAGCGTCCACCACTTCCGTTCCATACAGGCAACCTACACTGGCATCTATGGAACAAACCTTCGACGTGTCGAACGCCGTCGCGGCCGAGCTGGCGGGGATCAGCGACGGCGTTCTGGACGCGCTGCGCGAGCGCCTCGGCTGCACCGTGCGGTTACGCGGCAACCAGGTGACCCTCGATGGAGATGCGCGCGAGGTGGAGAACGCACGGGCCGTGATCGACGAGCTCGTCGAGCTCGTGGAAGGGGGTCATCAGGTCGGTGGGCACACGGTCGATGCCGTGCTCGGCACGCTCGACGCGGGCCAGGACGTGCGCGAGGTGTTCGACGCGGTCGTCTGGCGCCACCGTGACAAGAAGATCGCCCCGAAGACGGTGACGCAGAAGGCCTACGTCGACGCGATCCGGCGCTCGACCGTCACGTTCGGGATCGGCCCGGCCGGCACGGGTAAGACCTACCTTGCGATGGCCGCGGCCGTCGCCGCGCTGCACGAGCGCGAGGTGGCGCGCATCATCCTGACCCGGCCCGCGGTCGAGGCAGGCGAGCGCCTCGGTTTCCTGCCGGGCGACTTGATGGCGAAGGTCGATCCGTATCTTCGGCCGCTGTTCGATGCGCTCTACGACATGCTCGAGCCGGACAAGGCGAACAACCTGATGGAGCGCGGGACGATCGAGGTCGCGCCGCTGGCCTTTATGCGCGGCCGCGCGCAGCCGGTCACGACTCCCGTGCTGACGCTCAAGGGGTTTCGGCCGATCGGCTCGCTGCGCATCGGCGACCTCGTCATCGGGTCCAACGGACTGCCTACGCCGGTGATCGGTGTCTATCCGCAGGGCAGTAAGGAGGTCTTCCGTCTACGAACGCAGGACGGCGCTTCGACGCTCTGCTGCGGCGAGCACCTCTGGCAGGTCTTTACCCCCGAGGATCGCAAACGAGACAATGCGGGACGGATCGTCGAGACCCGCGAGATGATCGGCCGTCTGCGGCGCGCACACCAACATCGATACGAGCTACCGCTTCTTTCATGGCCCGCGTGGCACAAGCCGCAGCCGGTTCCCATCGATCCCTATGCGCTCGGGCTGCTCCTCGGCGATGGTTGCATCACGACGAGGACAACGCCGAGCTTCACAACGGCAGACCCCGAGCTCGCCGAGGCGCTCGAAGAGTCACTCCCCGGTATCGAGCTGCGCTGGAAGGGCGCGTACGACTACATCCTGCGTCATGTCGATGGCCACCGAGGCGGGGTGATCGTCGCGAATCCAGTTACGCAGGCGCTGCGGGAACTGTCGCTCGCCGGCACGCGGTCGAGCACGAAGTTCATCCCCGACCTCTACCTGCGGAACTCGGTGGAGGTTCGGATTGGTGTGCTGCAGGGCCTCCTCGACACCGACGGCGGGCCTGTCGTTCAACGTGGCCGTACCTGCCGAATCCAGTACACGACCTGCTCCCCGCAGCTCCGCGACGGCGTGGTCGAGCTCGTCCGCTCGCTCGGCGGCGTCGCCTACCTGAGACGTCGCGTGGCCGAGGGGCGCGTAGGCGGTTATGCGCGTGGTCGTGTTGTCGAGCACCGCAATGATGCGTTCGTGCTCGACATTCGCCTGCCGGGGGCGGTCGACCCGTTCCGACTGGCGCGCAAACGTGAGCTCTACGAGCGAGACGGAGGCGGCCGGCCGATGCGCTTCGTCGACTCGATCGAGCCCGAAGGTGTGACCGAATGCGTTTGCATCCAGGTCGCTGCGGAGGATTCCCTGTATGTGACCGAGGACTTTCTCGTGACTCACAACACGCTGAATGACAGCTTCATCATCCTGGACGAGGCGCAGAACACTTCGCCGGAGCAGATGCAGATGTTCCTGACGCGGCTCGGTTTCGGCTCGAAGGTCGTCGTCACGGGCGACGTGACGCAGATCGACCTGCCGCGCGAGTCGCGGTCCGGCCTGGTGCACGTGCGCGACGTGCTCGGTGGGATCGACGGCATCACGTTCATCGAGTTCGGGCACAAGGACGTCGTGCGGCACAAGCTCGTGCAGCTGATCGTCGAGGCCTACAAGGAGCACACGGACGAACGCAACCGATGATCGCGGTCGACGTCGAGAACCGGAGTGGGGCCGAGGTGGACGAGCCCGGCGCGGTCGAGCTCGCCGGGCGCGTCCTGCGCGCGGAGGGAATCGCGGCCGGTGAGCTCGGGATCGCGTTCGTCGGCGAGGAAGAGATGCGCACGTTGAAACGTGAGCATCTCGGGATCGACGAGGTAACCGACGTGCTCTCGTTCCCGATCGACGGCCGCGACGAGGTGCCTGACGGGGTGCCGCGCGCGCTCGGTGACGTGGTGCTGTGCCCCCAGGTGGTCGGCGCAGAGTGGCGTTGGCCGCTCACCCACGGGCTGCTGCACCTGCTCGGCTACGACCACGGTGACGAGATGGAAGCGCGAGAGGAAGCGCTGCTCGCAGGGGTGGAAGGGTGAGCACACGCCGCGCGCCCGGGATCCTCGACTCGTTCAACTACGCGTTCGAGGGGATCATTCACGTGATCCGTACCCAACGGAACATGCGGATTCATTTCGGCGTCGCGTTCATCGTTCTCGTAGCGGCACTGATCGTCAACGTGACGAAGCTCGAGTTGATCGCACTCGTCATCTCGATCACCTTCGTGCTGATCGCCGAGATGCTGAATACCGGCATCGAGGCCGCGATCGACATCGCGACGACCTCGTTCGACCCGATGGCGAAGCTCGCGAAGGACATCGCCGCCGGCGCCGTGCTGATCGCGTCGGTGAACGCCCTGCTCGTCGGCTACCTGGTGTTCGCCGGCAAGGTCGCAGACCGCTCGGGAACGCTGCTCGAGCGGTTGCGCCAGGCGCCTGCCGAGTTGACGCTGGTCGCGCTCGTGCTCACGATCATCATCGTGATCGCGACCAAGGCCTATACGGGACGGGGAACACCTTTGCGTGGTGGTATCCCGTCTGGCCACTCGGCGCTCGCGTTCGCTGGGTGGATGGCCGCGACCTACGTCGCCGACTCGGGGCACCGATTCCTGATCTCCTCGATCGCATTGATCATGGCGCTGCTCGTCGCGCAGACGCGCGTCGAATCGGGAGTCCACTCGACCCTCGAGGTCGCCTACGGCGGCATCGTCGGCGCGCTCGCGAGCCTCGTCGTCTTCCAGGTGTTCTCATGAGCGAGCTCGTCGAACGCGCGGAGGCGGTGGCGAAGCGCGCGTACGCGCCGTACTCGAAGTACTACGTCGGCGCGGTGGCGCGGACGCACGACGGCCGCGAGTTCGAGGGCGTCAACGTCGAGAACGCGGCCTACCCGCTGACGATCTGCGCCGAGAAGTCGGCGCTCTCGGCAGCCGCGACGGCCGGGTACAGACCGGGTGAGGTCGTTGCGATCGGGATCAGCGCCTCACCGTGCGGCGGCTGCCGCCAATGGCTGCACGAGTGGCGGATCCCCGAGGTGTCCTACCGCCGCGACGACGGCTCGATCGGGACTCGCCAGGCGTCCGAATTGCTGCCGGACACCTGGAACCTGCCCGAATGAAATCCGGCTTCGTCGCGGTCGCCGGGCGGCCGAACGTCGGCAAGTCGACGCTCGTCAACGCGCTCGCCGGCACCAAGGTCGCGATCGTCTCCGACAAGCCGCACACAACGCGCAGCAGGATCCGCGGCGTGCACACGACCGACGAGGCGCAGCTCGTGCTCGTCGATCTGCCGGGCTGGCAGCGCCCGATCGACACCCTGACCGAGCGGATGCAGGAAACGGTCGACGAGGCGATGTCGGCCGACGACGTCGATGCGATCCTGCTCGTCGTCAGTGCGCGCGACCGGATCGGCGCCGGTGACAAGTTCGTGGCCCGCAAGGTGTTCTCGATCGGCGTACCGGTCGTGATCGTCGTCAACAAGATCGACCGGCTCAAGCACGGCCACGTCGCGACGCAGATGAAGGAGGCGGCGCGGCTCGGTGACTTCCACGCGCTGCATCCGGTGAGCGCGCTGACAGACGATGGCATCGACGAGCTGCGCGGCGATCTGATCACGCTCCTCCCGGAAGGACCGATGCTCTTCCCGGCAGGCATGGACACCGACATGCCGCTCGAGGCTCGGATCGCCGAGCTCGTCCGCGAGCAGGCGCTGCGGTTGACGAAGGAGGAGGTGCCGCACGCTGTCACCGCAGAGGTGATCGAGCTGGACGAGAAGCTCGTGCATGTGCGCGTCTACACCGAGACGGAGAGCCAGAAGCAGATCCTGATCGGGAAGGGCGGCACGATGGTGCGCGAGATTGGCCGCCATGCGCGACCGCACATCGAGCAGCTCGTCGGCCACGAGATCTACCTGCAGCTGCAGGTCAAGGCAGCACCGAAGTGGCGTCGCAACCAGACGATGCTCGAGCGCCTCGGGCTCTAGCCCTAGCCATGCCGTCCGACCTGGTCTGAACCTGGTTCCGGGGTTCCGGCGCGCGCTGCAGCCCACCGACCTGGTCTGAACCTGGTTGCAGGGTCGAACGGAGACATGTCTCGGTTCGCCTCGTCCTTCGCGGCTCGACTTCTGCTGGGCCGGTGTGCGGCGTGTTGGCCGAAGGCTTCGTCGCGAGCCGCGGAGCTACACTCGCCGCATGGCTCAGGCCCCTGTTCTGCCCCGTGGCTTCGAGCTGCCGCTGAAGCAGCGGCTGCCACGCATCGGCTCGGTCGACCAGGTTGCCGTCGAGGCGCGTGCCGGCGAGCTGGCGAAGCGCTCGATCAAGAAGGAGTCCAAGATCTGGGCGCTCGAGCTGGCGCTTCGCTGTTGCGACCTGACGACGCTCGAGGGCTCCGACACGCCCGGGAAGGTCGCCGCCCTGTGCTCGAAGGCGATTCGCCCCGACCCCACCGATCCGAACATCCCGAGCGTCGCGGCAGTGTGCGTGTACCCGAACCTGATCCCCACCGCGAAGGAGCGGCTCGCGGGCACCGGCGTCAAGATCGCGAGCGTTGCGACGTATTTCCCCTCCGGCCAGGCGCCGCTCGACGTGAAGCTGCGTGACGTCGAGGACGCCGTCGCGATGGGCGCGGACGAGATCGACATGGTGATCGACCGCGGCGCATTCCTCTCGGGTCGCTACGCAACGGTCTACGAGGAGATCGTGCGGATCAAGGAAGCCTGTGGCGAGGCGCACTTGAAGGTGATCCTCGAGGTGACCGAGCTCGGAACCTACGACAACGTTCGCCGCGCCTCGCTGCTCGCGATGGCCGCCGGCGGCGACTTCATCAAGACCTCGACCGGCAAGCTCCCGGGCGCCGCGACGCTGCCGGTGCAGCTCGTGATGCTCGAGGCGATCCGCGATGTGCACGAGGAGACGGGGCGAAAGGTCGGGATGAAGCCGGCGGGCGGCATCCGCACGGCGAAGAACGCGATCCAGTACCTCGTGCAGGTGCACGAGACGCTCGGCCCCGACTGGCTGACGCCCGACCTCTACCGGATCGGCGCGTCGAGCCTTGTCAACGACATCCTCATGCAGCTGCGCACGCAGCGCACCGGGTTCTATTCCGGTAAGGACTACTTCACGAATGACTGACGTCGAGAAGCGACAGGATCGCTCGCCGGTCCCGACGGACTGGACGTACGCGCCCGCGCCGGAGAGCACGAGCATCCTCACGATCGAGGAGCGTTACGGCCTCTACATCGGCGGCGAGTGGCAGAAGGCGAAAGAGCACTTTACGACGATCTCGCCGCGTGACGAGTCGCCGCTCGCGGAAGTTGCTCAGGCGAGCGAGGCCGACGTGCACGACGCCGTCGCCGCGGCGCGCACAGCGTTCAAGACGTGGTCGAAGCTGCCCGGCGCCGAGCGCTCGAAGTACATGTTCCGCATCGCGCGCATCCTCGCCGAGCGCGCGCGCGAGTTCGCGGTGCTCGAGTCGCTGAACGGTGGCAAGCCGATCAAGGAGTCGCGCGACGTCGACCTTCCGCTGGCGGCCGCGCACTTCTTCTACTACGCAGGCTGGGCCGACAAGCTCGAGTACGCCTTCCCGAACCGCACGCCGCAGCCGCTCGGGGTCTGCGGGCAGATCATTCCGTGGAACTTCCCGATGCTGATGCTCGCGTGGAAGATCGCACCGGCGCTCGCCGCCGGGAACTCGGTGGTGCTGAAGCCCGCGGAGACGACCCCGCTGACGGCGCTCCTCTTCTGCGACGTGCTGCGGCAGGCGGGGCTACCGGCCGGCGTCGTCAACATCGTCACCGGCGACGGAAGCACGGGCGCCGCGCTTGTCGACTCGGACGTGGACAAGATCGCGTTCACCGGGTCGACCCAGGTGGGGAAGGCGATCCAGCGCAGGCTCGCGGGAACCGAGAAGAAGCTGACGCTCGAGCTCGGCGGCAAGGCCGCGAACATCGTCTTCGACGACTGCGCGATCGACCAGACGGTCGAGGGAATCGTCAACGGCATCTACTTCAACCAGGGACACGTGTGCTGCGCGGGCTCACGTCTCTTCGTGCAGGAATCGATCTATGAGCCGGTGATCGCAAAGCTGAAGCAACGTATGGCGACCCTCCGCATCGGTGATCCGCTCGACAAGAACACGGATGTAGGTGCGATCAACTCGCGCGAGCAGCTGACGCGGATCGAGGAGCTCGTCGAGGCGGGGAAGGAAGAGGGCGCGGAGATCTACCAGCCGCCCTGCCGTCTCCCCGAGCAGGGTTACTGGTTCGCGCCGACCGTGTTCACCAACGTCGCGCAGAGCGCGCGCATAGCGCAGGAGGAGATCTTCGGCCCAGTGCTCTCCGTGCTCACCTTCCGCACACCGGAAGAAGCGGTCGAGAAGGCGAACAACACGCCGTACGGATTGAGCGCGGGCGTATGGACGGAGAAGGGCTCGCGCATCCTCTGGATGGCAGAGCGGCTGCGCGCAGGCGTCGTGTGGGCGAACACCTTCAACCGCTTCGACCCAACGAGCCCGTTCGGTGGCTACAAGGAATCCGGCTTCGGCCGCGAGGGCGGCCTGCACGGGATGGAGCCCTATCTGACCTTCGATGCTGCGGAAACGTTCGGCGGCTGATGCCACGGCTACCCGTCAAGAAGACGTACAAGCTGTTCATCGGCGGCGCGTTCCCGCGCAGCGAGTCGGGACGCACGTACGAGGCGCAGGAGCAGAACGTCGCGCTCGCCTCGCGCAAGGACGTGCGGGATGCCGTGCAGGCTGCCCGCAGTGGCCAGCCGAAGTGGGCGTCCGCGACCGCGTACAACCGCGGCCAGGTTCTGTATCGCGTCGCGGAGATGATGGAGGCGCGGCTCTCCGAGTTCGCCGGCCTCTGCAGCGGCAAGGAGGAAGTGGAGCGCGCGATCGACCGTTGGGTCTGGTACGCCGGCTTCGCCGACAAGCTGACCCAGGTGCTCGGCTCGACGAACCCTGTCGCCGGCCCGTACTTCAACTTCACGATCCCGGAGCCGACCGGCGTCGTCGGGATCGTCGCGCCCGACGAGCCTGCACTGCTCGGGCTCGTCTCCCGGATCGCGCCTGCGATCACCGGCGGCAACGCCGTCGTCGTGCTCGCGTCCGAGACGCAGCCGCTCGCGGCGATCGAGCTGGCCGAGGTGCTCGCGACGAGCGACGTGCCCGGCGGCCTCGTCAACATCCTGACCGGCAAGCGCGCTGAGCTCGCGCCGTGGCTCGCGAGCCACATGGACGTGAACGCGATCGACCTGACCGGCGCCGATGGGCTGCGCGCCGACCTCGAGCGCGCGGCCGCCGACAACGTCAAGCGCGTCGTCCTCGGCAAGCCCGACACCCAGTCCCTCTACGAGATCTCCGCGTTCCTCGAGCTGAAGACCGTCTGGCATCCGATCGGCGTCTAGAAAAGTGTCTCCCTTCCATGACCTGGACGAGCTCGTCCCGCAGCAGATCTGGACTGGCGTGGTCGGCCGCTCCGTGCACGGCGCAGAAGCGACCCTGGCGGCGATCGAGCTCGATCCGGGCGCGGAGGTCCCGGAGCATGCCCATCCGAACGAGCAGATCGGAGTCCTCGTTCGAGGCTCGCTGACCTTCCGGATCGGCCCGGAGACGAGGGAGCTGCGGCCCGGCTCGCTGTGGGTGATTCCCGCGAACGTGCCGCACCAGGTCAGTGTTGGCCCCGATGGCGCGTCGCTCTACGAGCTCTTCTCGCCGCCTCGAACCGACTGGGCGAGCCTCGACCGGCTCGAGCCCTCGCCTGCCACCGGCTCCTGAGTCGTCTACGCTCTGTCAGCTTGTCAGGGTCACGCCGCCTCAGCCAACGCATCTCCGAAGGTGACGGGATTGCGATCATCGCCTGCGTCGAGGACGCGGGCGGCGCACGAGACGCCGAGGAGCAGGGCGCCAAAGCGCTCGCGATCTCGCGGGCGATCGACGGCATCCGTGCGGCGACCAACCTGCCCCTCCTCTGGATCGGAGCGGGTGACCCGCCCGACGTCGACGCCGTGGCGCTCCGGCCCGAGGACGACCACGTGCACAACCACCTCGAGCCGGTCGCGGACGTGCGCGACGAGGAGGAGCTCGAGCTCGCGCTGGAGCAGCGCGATCCCGAGATCTTCCTGCTCTCCGCTGTCGACCGTGACGGTCACGACGACCCGCTCGATGCCGTGCTCGACCTGCTCCCCGATGTCCCCGCCGGAAAGCTCGCGATCGCGCGGGTCGACGTCGAGAACCGCGACGAGGTGCTCGCTCTCGAGCGGGCGGGGATCGACGCCGTGCTCGTCAGCGTGGGTCGAATCGCCCATCTGGTCGGCCACCTTCCGTTCGACGTCTGAGCGCCTGGCGGCGCGCTACCCTGAAACCGTGAGAGGGCTGCTCACAGCCGGGCTGACGCTTTGCGCCTGCGCGCTCCTCGCGACGGGCTGCGGGTCGACCTCGAAGGCCGCGGCATCCCCGCAGGTTGCCGCCCAGAAGGCGAAGCCCTGCGCCCACCCAGCGGGCTGGCAGAAGCTCGCACAGAAAACGGGCATCGCCGTCTACTGCCCCGGCCGGCTGCCCGATCCGCTGATCGGCCAGATCGGTGGCCGGTGGAACAACATCAACTCCGTCTCCAAGGATCGGAGCTACCTCGAGAGCTTCGTCTGGCAAGAGACCGGCGGCGGCGCGGCGGGCGGCGAGTTGCACGTCAACCTGCGGGGATACCCGGGGCGGACGAAGATCCCGATCTGCCGTACCGGCGGCTCCGACAGCAAAGACGTTCCGTGCTTCGACCAGCCTGGTCGCACGATCACGGCCGGGGGCATCACGGCACGTCTCTACACCGTCAATCAGGACGCAGATGCGTGGCACGCACTCCTCCTCTGGCGAAGGGACGGTGTCCTCTACACGCTCTCCGAGCATGTCGCTCCGCCGCTCACCTTCAACCACGTCGTGCGATACCTGAAGCAGGAGCTCGGTTCGCTCCAGCTGATCCGACCCACGAACGAATGAAGCTGACGCGGCGGCAGTTCGTCGTCGGCACCGCGGCAGGGGCCGTCGGCGCGGCCGGCGTCTACGAGCTCGTCGACCAGTTCACCGGCGCCGGCCCGCAGCGCGCGGCGGCGGCGGCGACATTCCCCGAGCAGCACCTGCTCGACGGCGTGCGTGTCGTCCGCTCGGACGGGATCGAAGTGCTCGTGCCGCCGCTGCACCACGAGATCTTGACGGCGCGGATTGCCGTCTCCCGCCGCGACGTGCGTGACGCGCAGCGCACATTTGCCGGCGTGCTCGCGGGACTCGACCGCGACTACGCACCGTCGCCCGCCGGTCTCGGCGTCACCGTGGCGTGGGGGAGGCCGTACTTCGATCGGTACGTCCCCAGGGCTGCGGCCAAGTTGATCCCGCACGACCGGCGCGCGGACAAGTCGGTGCTGCTCGACGCCGAGCGCTTCCCGAGCGACCCCGGTGACACGAGGCTCGAGCACAACGACGTCGCGATCCTCGTGCGGTCGGACTCGCGTGACGCAATCGACGATGCGACGAAACGGATCCGAGCCTCGAAGATCTTCACGCTCACCTCGATCAGGCGCGGCTTCGCCGGCGGCGGGTTCGACGGCGGACGCTCGCTGCCGAAGCAGATGGCGCAGGCCGCACAGATTCCTGGAGCCGACCTGATCCCCGACACCGCCGAGCTCTTTCTCGGTTTCACCTCGACGCAGCGGGCAGGCATGGGGCCGGCCCCGATTGCGAACTTCGAGACGCTCGGCTACGTCGATTTCCGCGGCAGTGAGTACTTCCGCCAGGGCACCCATATGCATCTCTCCCACATCCACGAGGACGTCGAGGCCTGGTACCTCAACTTCGACTTCGACGAGCGTGTGGCAACCGCGTTCAAGCCGAATCTCGCCGTGCGGCAGGGCACCCAGACGGTGCGGCAGGGCCCGCAGGACGTCTCGAGCGACGCCGACGTCCGGCGCGACCATCGACGCACCGGGCGCATCGGGCACAGCGCGGCGATCCAGACGACCTCGCGCCTCCTGCAGGATCATGTCGGGGTCGACGGCACCCACTTCCCGAAGGGGACGGCGATCCCGATCCGGGCCGACTTCAACACGCTCGACAATCCGTTCACGTGGTCTGAGCTACCGGACGAGATCGGCGCGCTGCCGGCGGCGGGCGTGCACTTCGTCGTCTTCAACCCGACCGGGGACGACTTCCGCCGCAACCGCCTCGCGATGGACGGAGTCCTGCCCGGCGGCAAGATCCCGTTCGCGCCGCGTGATCGCGACCAGGGCTTCAACTCAGTGCTCTCGACGACGCACCGGCAAAACTTTCTCGTCCCGCCGCGCCGACATCGCAGCTTTCCGCTCGCCGAGCTCTAGATGATTGATCGACAATTGGCGCACGCGTGGCTGGTGTCCTGGATGCGGCGCAGCTCAGCCAGGTCGGGCTTGCACGTAGGCACCGCTACGCGCGGCGCCCGACCTGTCTGACCTGCTTGATCCAGGCCATCCCCACGAGCACCCGAATCATCGATCAACCATCTAGCCGAAGAATGTGCGCGCGACGTCGTACCACTCTTCCGGCACGGTCTTCAGCTCCGCGGTCGCCTCACGTAGCGAGACCGAGATGACCTCCGAGCCGTGCAGCGCCACCATCTGCCCGAACTCACCGGCCGAGACCAGGTCGGCGGCCTTCAGGCCGAAGCGGGTTGCGAGAATGCGGTCGTAGGCGGTCGGCGTTCCGCCACGCTGCACGTGGCCGAGGACGGTGACGCGCGTCTCGAAGCCCGTGCGCTCTTCGATCTCCGCACCGAGTTGCTCGCCGACGCCGCGCTTCGCGAGCAGCTTGTGCCCGAACTGGTCGACTTCGCCCTTGTCCTCCGTGCCGGGCAACTCGCAGCCCTCGCTGATTACGACGATCGAGAAGTTCTTGCCGCGCGCGTGGCGGCGACCGATCTCGGAGCAGACCTCGTCGAGATCGACGGGACGCTCGGGAATCAGGATCACATCGGCGCCGCCGGCGATGCCGCTGTGCACGGCGATCCAGCCCGCGTGGCGGCCCATCACCTCGACGACCATCACGCGGTTATGCGACTCGGCGGTCGTGTGCAGCCGGTCGATTGCCTCCGTGCAGATCGCGACCGCCGTGTCGAAGCCGAACGTGTAATCGGTCCCCGCGAGGTCGTTGTCGATCGTCTTCGGCACCCCGACCACGTGCGCACCGAAGTCGTCAAAGAGGCGCGAGGCGACGCCGAGCGTGTCCTCACCGCCGATCGCAACCAGCGCATCGATGTGCTCGAACGCCGCACGAACCGCGTCCACGCCACCTTCGACCTTGTACGGATTCGTGCGGGTCGTGCCGATGATCGTGCCGCCGCGTGGGAGGATCCCCGA
>JACDGR010000441.1 GCA_013821525.1 Actinomycetota bacterium | reverse complement strand
CGAAGACCACTCCGGCAGCTCGCGAGCACGTCCTGCGCTGGCAAGGATCGGCGCCGTACTTCGATCTCGTGCTCTGGCGTGACGGGAAGCGGATCCTCGACAGCTGGCCGACCGAGCCACAGCTGCAGCTGCCCACCTCGTGGACCTACGCCGGCAAGCAGTACCGATTGACCCCCGGCACGTACCTCTGGTTCGTCTACCCGGGGATCGGCCAGCGCGCACGTTCGCACTACGGACCGCTTGCGGCAAGCGGCAGCTTGACCATCGGCTGAGCACCGTCTCGTGCGCACTCGCGCACGCGCGTCTTACGACGGCGTAGCACCTCCCGCACCTGACGTAATTGCGCATCGGATCGTGCGTTTTCGGGCACGGATCGGGGCCATTCGACCCGAAACGGCGAGAACCTAATCCCCCACATAGGGGGGCGAACACAACAGGCGGGCAGCCGAAGTGACTTGCATGAAAACCCGCCGCCGCCCTATCCGCCCGCTCCTTGCCGCACTCTCCATACTCGCCGCATCGACCGCAGTCTTTGTCCCCTCCGCCGCTGCCATGCGCAGCGAATTCAGCTCAGGCTCGAAGTCGGCCCGCGTCAACGCTCCCGCACAGATGACGCTGCCCACGATCACCGGAAACCCCGTTGCGGGACAGACCCTCACGACGACGAACGGCACGTGGAGCTCGAATCCCACGTCCTTCAGCTACGCATGGCAGCGCTGTGTGTCGGGATCGTGCACGACGGTCCCTCGCGCTACGCAGACCTCGTTCACGCTCGGCTCGGCCGACGTCGGCACATCGATTCGCGTCGTCGTCTCGGCAACGGTCAAGCATCGCACGACGAGCGCCACGTCGGCCGCCGTCGGCCCGGTCGCACCCGCGCCCGCTCCGCCGCCGCCCACGACCCCGACGACAACGACAACCACGACGACTGGCACGACGACGACCACCCCGACCGCGACTACGACGCCCCCGCCACCGCCGCCGACTCCCGTCGCCGCGCCGCAGGCGTCGTCGGCGCCGGTGATCGCCGGCTCGGCCATTCAGGGCTCGACGCTCTCTGCATCGGCCGGAAACTGGTCTGGCTCTCCGACGTCATTTGCCTACCAGTGGCTTCGCTGTGATTCGGCGGGCGGCTCCTGCACACCGTTTACTCCGGGTGCGATCCAGTCGGCGTACTCCTTGACCGTGCTCGATGTCGGAGCGCGCATGAAGGTCGCCGTCACGGCATCGAATGCCGGCGGCTCGGCGACGTCGACCTCGTCGGCCTCCGCCGTCGTCGCACCGCCTCCCGCGGCAGGCGCGACCGTGACCGTCAGTGCCCCGAACGACGGCGCGACCGTCGCCGGAAGCGTCCCGTTCACCGCAGTCGTCGTAAACACGACACCGAGTCGCGTCGAGCTCACCGTCGACGGTGGCGCCATGACGACCGAATACGCTGCCCCGTACGTCTACAACGGCGACGGGAACATGCTCGACACGACGACGCTCTCCAACGCCTCCCACACGCTGACCGCACGCGCCTTCCTCTCCGACGGATCGAGCGTGGCTCGCAGCATCTCCGTGACCGTTCAGAACACTGCAACGCCGCCTCCGCCCCCGCCTCCGGCGTCTCCGGCGACGTCGGTCTCCGGCATCGGAGCCTTGCGCTTCGGTGACAGCTATCGGAACGCGAGTGGCTACAACCGCTACGACACGCTGATCGTCGGCTTCGGCGACGCTGACGCCGCCGGGGCAACGAGTGCTCGCTCGCTCGTCTACAAGGGCGGGGTCGATGTCACCGACAGCCCGAACGCCGATCCCGGCGCAAGTCTCAGTGGCGTCAACTACCAGGAGGCGCTCGCCAACGGCTGGCTCCTCAAGGACGCGTCCGGCAACGTTCTCCACGCCAGTGGCTACGGCAACTATCTCGGGGACGTCGGCTCGCTGGCGTTCCAGCAGCGCTGGGTGCAGAACGTGTCGACGTTCCTGCTCGTCCATCACGTAGACGGCGTGTTCATCGACAACGTCCTCTGCTCGATCACGGGACTGTCAGGTGCAGCGCCCGCGAAGTATCCGAATGACACCGCCTGGGCAAATGCACAGATCGCGTTCCTTGCCTACGTCGGCCCGGCCATGAAGGCCAAAGGCCTCTACGTCGCTGTGAACTCCTTCTGTTACGGCCCCGACGACGGCAGTGCCAACAACGCCTGGTGGGCTCGTGTCGCTCCGAACGTGGACGGGCTGATGACGGAGAACTTCGAAGAGAACCCGAGTGACTACACGCAGCCGCTCTTCGACGCTCCGACACTCTCGTGGCTCGGCAACTGGCGTGGCAAGCTCAATGTGATCACCGCCGCGCAGAGTGCGGGCAAGGACGCGCTTGCACTCACCTACGGCGGCGCGGGCAACACGCAGATGATGACGTTCGGTCGCGCGAGCTTCCTGCTCGTCTGGAACGGCACGAACGGGAGCTTCATCTACAACACGACCGACGGCTCCGATCCCTGGAATACCGCCTGGACGGCCGCCATCGGCACACCGACCGGCCCGATGTCTCAGGCCGGGAACGCCTACGTCCGTAACTACTCGGGCGGGTACGTGGTCGTCAACCCGAGTCAGTCCACGGTCAGCGTCTCGCTGCCCGCGGGCCTGAAGACCCTGACCGGAGCTGCTGCCGGCAGTTCCGTGTCGCTCGGCGCCACCAGCGCCGCGATCTTCACCAAGTAACAAGACGCGACGCGCCGGCGGCTCTCGTTCCT
>JACDGR010000440.1 GCA_013821525.1 Actinomycetota bacterium | reverse complement strand
GTCCTGATCGCTGCCGAATTCTGGTCACGTGGGTACGGCAGCTTCAAGAACCACCCGTCGGACCAAGCGCCGAACGGGCTGTTCTCCCTGCACTACCTCGCTCGTTCGTGGCGCGACTCGAGCGTCTTCGACTGGAAGATGATCTTGATCCTCGTGCCGCTGCCATTGGTCGGTGTTTTCGCGCTGCGACGTCGTGCCTACGACACCCTGATTCTCGCCACCGTCGTGATCGTGACTGCCGCGTTCTACAGCGCGTATTACATCACCGCGTTGCATCCACGCTTCCTCTTCGTCGCTCTCCCACCGCTCTTCGTGCTCGCGGCGGCGGGTGCCGCGCGCCTCGCCGCCGGAGAGATGACCGGGTTCCACGAGCCGACACGACTCTCTCCCGGCACGAAGGTCGCGGAGTAGACCACGCGCCAGTCCAGTGCTTTAGAGCCAAACCACTTCCGCACCAGAATTGCGTCAGGGGGCGATCTCGTCGCGGCGCGACGCAGTCGAGCACATCGTCGGATCGTCCGCGCCTCGTCGAAGGCGGGGACGATGAACGTCGCCCTTAAGGTGTGAGCCGCGTTCGCCCGTCGAGCACGATTGCCGCAATCAGTCCGACGAGCAGCCCGAGCAAGGCGCCGACGAGGAGCGAGCTGTTACGCGAGTGCGCGTCAGCCTTCAACGAGCGTGCCGCAGTAATCACCTTCGCGCTCTCCACCTGCGTCGCGAACGCAAGCTGTTGCTGGAGCGTCTCCTGCTGAGCGATCAGGTTGCCGAGGCGAGCTTCGGCGTTGTCCTCCTGGCTGACGATCACGAGCTGCTGGAGCGGATCGAGATTCTTCGCCGCCTTCGTCGCCGAGGTCAGGATGGCGAGCCTCGTGTTCACCGACTTCAATTGCGTGTTCACGCTCTCGAGCGTCAACCGAAACGTCCTGATCTTGACGCCGACATACGACGCGGTCGTCTTCCTGATCACGATGTCGGCCAGCGCGTTCGCGGCCGCGGCAGTCGTCGATGAGCGTGTGCCATCGACCGTCAGTGAGATCAGCGGTGTCGAACGGGCGGCACCCGCACCGGTTGCAGCGCCGACCTGCGCAACGGAGACATGCCCGCGCAGACCCGCGGGGCGCATGTCGGCGCGGTGTGCTGCCTCCGCCTGCGCATCGGCCGAGCTGACGATCTGCGAGACCGCCCGCGGGTTCGTGCCGAAACCGTTGACGAGCGCGCCTCCCGGCGAGGTTGGCTGGCCGAGCGAGATCAGGGCCGTCGCCTTGTAGTTCGTGCCGCCGCGGAAGGAGAAGAGCACGCCGAGAATCGCCCCGAGCACGAGCCCGGCGACCGGAATCCACCAGAGCGCGACGACCGCGCGACGCCAGCGAGCGAGGTCGACCTCGCGTTCCTCGAGGTCGTCGGTGCGGCTGGGGCGCGTCATCCGCATGTGACCCTAGATGATCAACCTCTCAACCGAGCCGGTAGACACCCCGTAGGGGCGCCGCCCCGGGCGAGGCGACGGTCACGCTCGCCCGGAGGCCGGACTTTCGTGCCCAGGGCAGGTGCAGGTCGAATGCGCCGTGCGTGTAAGGGAGCAAGCGACGCGACGGCGGATGCAGAACCGCCACTGCGCGTCCGCCGAGCAGCAACCGCACGGTCACCTGACCGCCCCCGACCCACTGATCGACGTTGCCCCGGTTCACGACTACGAGTCGCACGAGCCGGTGCCGGCCCCGCACCGGTCTGAAACTGCCGAGGGAGAGTCGTCGCACGAGCCGCCCGGGCGTTCGGACGACCACGACCACGCCCACCCGTACCCGAACCTTGACCGTGCGGTCGAGGAGCGGCCGCGACGCGAGGATGAGCGCGGCCGCATGATCCCCGGGTCGTGCCCCGACGTTCCGGAGTGCAGTCACCTGCAGGGTGGCCCGACCACCCGGCCGTAGGCGAACCGTGCTGGGCTGGACGCGAAACCAGGTTCCCATGGGACGGCCGAACCGCGGCCGTCCCATGAGGTCGAGCGCGTAACCCGCGCTCGCCGCGTCGAGAATCACCGCTTGTGAGCCGGCGTTCGTGACCGTGACGCCCGCAGTCGCGCCCGGCGGGAGCGCGACGCGCTGCGGAGCCGCCGCGATCGCCAACAGGGCAGCGATCGCGTGCACAGCCCGCAACGACTCGACGATCACCGGCCGACCACCGTGAAGGTGACGGTCGCGGTGTAGTGCCCCGGCGGAACGGCCGGGAGCGCCGAAGAGAAGCCCACACTGAGCGGCCAGACGTCGCCGCTGCCGGGACTCGCCGCGCCGGTCGTACCGATCAGAAGATCGACGGCGGGCGCGATCGGCACCGGCGCGAGCGTCCCGCCGACTCCCGCTCCGAGTTGTCCTCCAGCGGGTGCGGACGCAGCGAGCCCGAGCGGCAGGTCGGCCGGTGAGAACGCGGAGCGGTGGACGCTGAGCGCGTACCCGGTCGAACGGTTGCTCGTGACCGTCACGCGCTCGGACACCGGCGCGGGCACGGTTCCGGCCGCCGCCGAGCCGAAGCTGATCGACGAGCGTTCGAGCGAGATCCCGATCACCGGCTGCACGTCGATGTCCACGGCGGCGGTCTGCGACCCGTTCGGCGTTGTGCTCGTGGCGCCACAGGAAAGCGCAGGCGTCACAGTGTTGCGCGGCACCGGCGCGACCGAGGTGAAGTCGGCAATATTCGAGCCCGTGTCGGTGCACCCCGCGCTCGCGCGGATCGCAGCGCTCGTGC
>JACDGR010000439.1 GCA_013821525.1 Actinomycetota bacterium | reverse complement strand
GAGCCCGGCGGCGCCGAGCGCGAGTAGGACAGCGGCGCCGAGGGCCAGTGCGCCGAGGGTGTTCGGGGAGATCGCCCACGTCACGGGCGGCGGTGTCCGGTCGCTCCCGAGACTCGGTGTCGAGAAGGCGAGCTCGTCGGGGGTCAGCCGTGACTGGACCCCGAAGGGTGGCCAGCCCGCGCGAACCGTCCGGCTCCGGCCGTCGTGGGCTCGGAACGTCGCGAGCGCAGCGTGCAACTGCACCACGGTCGTGGCGCCCCCCTGGTGACCGCGAGGGACGCAGGGAGACGAGATGCATTGCAGCTGGTACTCGAACTCGACGACGACCGCGCGGCCGAGCCCAGGATGCGTCCGGCGCGACTCGCTGCGAATGTGGAAAGGCCGTAGGTTCGCCGTCAGGTCGACCGTGCGCGGGTCGACACGCCTCGGGTCGACGACGACCTGCGCGCGCGCCGTCAGGATCTGCCCGAAGAGCGAGTTGGTCGGGGTCACGGTCGTGTGCATGAGGACCCGGGGCGGCGCATAGCTGCCGCCGTTTCCCTGCCACCAGGCCCGCCCGAGCACACCGACGACGACGGCGACGACGATCACCGAGATCGCGACGAGCGCGGCCGCAGCAACGCGGCCGTGGGTGAGGCGCCCGCCCATCATCTACCGCGTCCTACAGTGACGCGCGACTGTGACCAGTCGAGCAACGCAGCGTGGACGGCGTCGGGGCTTGCATCGCCGATCACGACGGGATCGATCCCGAATCGCACGAATTGGTGGTTGAGGTCGGAGAGCCTTTGTTCGTTCGCGCTACGCCGGGCCGCGACCTCGCTCTCGCTGAGCCGTACGTGACGCATCCCCTCGCCGCGGGCATCGGCGAACGGGACGAGAGTGTCTTCGATCGCGGGGAAGCTCTGCTCCCACACCGGGTCTTGCACGATCACGGGCACGAGGTCCCAGCCTCGTTCGACTGCCTGTGCCCACGCCCCGATGGGCGGCGGGTCGATGAAGTCGGAGAGCACGAAGACGAAGCTGCCGATCGGGACGGAGCTGCGCACGGTCGTCAGGTAGACGAGGGAGCGCTCGAGTGAGTCCTGCGGTGCGTCGAACTCCAGGTCGAGGTATTCGTCGAGCCGCTCGGCGAGGCCCGCCTGCCACACGTTCCCGTGCGCGCGTGGGGGCTCCCAGAAGGGTGTCCCGGCGGGGTTCTGGCCGGGATGCGACGCAAAGTCGAGGTACGCGAGGAGCGAGCGCTGGTTGTGCGCGCTCGCGATCAGCACGTCGGCCGTCGCGCGCACCGCCGCGGGCTTGTGCAGCCACGGCAAACCAGCGGGGTAGAGCGCCATCCCCGGGCACCGGTCGACCACGAGCACGACGGCCGGGATCTCCTCGGCGAACTGCTCGCGCACGATGAACTCGTCGCTGCCTCGCGCGGAGGAGAGTCGCGCCGAGGATTTCCAGTCGATCGTCCCGAAATGGTCGCCGGGACGGTAGGGACGCGAGCTCGCAACGTCGGCACGCCCACCGCGCCGCAGGCTGGTCGAGCCTCCGGATGACGTGCCGAGCAGCCGCCGCCGCGGGTAGAGCGGGATCGCGTCGGCGGTCGCCGGGGTCACGTTAGGAGGACAGACCGCTCAGAACCGTCAGCTCGCGGTCGTCAGAAGGCTCGGGCCGTTCGACGCGGGCGAAGACGAGGTCGCGGAACCGCTGCAGCGCTCCCTCGCGTCCGCGCTGCCGGTTCTCGGCGACGAACGTCGGGGTGAACACGACGCGGTGCCCGACGACGGGTAGGAACAGCACGTCGATGTCTTCCGGCGTCACGAAGTCGCGGCCCTGGAGGAGCGCCCACGCACGAGCGGTCCGCTCGAGCGCGAGGCTGGCGCGTACCGACGCACCGAGCGCGACCGAGTCGAGCTCGCGCGTCGCGGCGACGAGCTCGACGATCCAGCGCAGCAGGAGGTCGTCGGTATAGACGTCCTCGAGCGCGCGCTCGAGCTCGCGGATGTCCTCCAGCGTGACGACGGGCTTCAGGTCGTCGAGAGGATGGCTTGCCCGCTGCTCCCGCACGATGCCGATCTCGTCGTCGACGCTCGGGTAGCCGAGCTCCGTCTTCAGGAAGAAGCGGTCGAGCTGCGCTTCGGGGAGTGGGAACGTCCCCTCCTGTTCGATCGGGTTCTCGGTCGCCATTACGAGGAACGGATCGGGCAGCGCCCGCGTCACGCCGTCGACCGTCACCTGCTGCTCGGCCATCGCCTCGAGCAGCGCCGACTGCGTCTTTGGCATGGCCCGGTTGATCTCGTCGACGAGCAGGATGTTGGCGAAGACAGGCCCCGGCCGGAACTCGAAGTCACGGGAGTGCTGGTTGTAGACGGAGAGGCCCGTCACGTCTGTCGGCTGAAGATCGGGTGTGCACTGCACCCGCGAAGCGACGGCGTCTCCGATCGACGCGGCGATCGCGCGGGCGAGAACCGTCTTCGCGGTCCCCGGCACGTCCTCGAAGAGCACATGGCCGCGGCAGGCGAGCGCCGCCAGCACGAGCTGGAGCCGCTGCGTCTTCCCGTGCACGACCGTCTCGACGTTCGCGAGCAGCCGGTCGGCGGTCTCCTTGGCGCGCGCGAGGCGCTGCTCGTTCACTGCGTCCTCCATCGGGCCGCCATTCTACGGACCGACCTCGCCGATGCCGTACGCGGTCAGCTCGGGCCTCGCCCGTGTCTTGCCCGTCAGCTGTGCGCCCGCGCCCACGACGAGCAGCC
>JACDGR010000438.1 GCA_013821525.1 Actinomycetota bacterium | reverse complement strand
ATCCACGCCGGGTGATCTGCGAGTTGCTGGCGCACGAACGGATCGGCTCCGCTCGGCGGTGCGTAGAACGGCACGTTCCAGCCGGATGAACGCGCGGCGGTGATCGCCGAGGCGATCGTCGCGGGCTGTCCCCAGACGAGTAGCGCAGTCGCGCCTGCGTCGCGCGCGCGCAGGGCCTGTGGCCCGAGGTCGAGGGCGTCCGAGGGAACGGTTTGGTCGGACACGATCGACGTGCGGTTGCGCGAGAACGCTGAGTGGAGCGCGACGGCCCCTGCCGTGCCGTAGTCCGAGTCGTCGTGGAAGAGCGCGATCTTCAGCCCTTTCGGCACCAGGTACTCCGCGAGTCGAAAGGCAACTCCGTGGTCGGTGGGGGCAATCCGGAAGACGTTCGGACGCGCTTGCGGATCGATCACCTGCTCGCCGCCCTCGAAGACGACGCCGATCGGCACGTGCGCCTTCGCGGCGATTCGCCAGGACGCGTCGATGCCCGTTCCCTCGTCGACGATCCCGACTGCCCGGTCGCCGACGGCGCGCCGGACGTTCGCAACTGCGCGCGCGGGCGAGAGAGCGCTGTCCATCGTCCGGATCTGCAGGTCGTAGGCCGTGTCGCCGACGTGCACGCCGTTCTGGTCTATCTCGCGTGCTGCGAGGCGCGAGCCGTCCTCGATTGCGCGACCGAGGTACGGCGTACGCGAGAACGGCGCGTTGACGACCACCATCAGTGACCTGCGCTTGTCCTTGCTGTGGCTTCCGCAACCCGAGACGAGGAGCATGCAGCCGAGCACAGCGACGACCCCGAGGCGGCGAATGGGACGCACCCTAGAGAACCTGCCGCCCGAGAAAGGCGGTTTGCACGCGCTCGTCGGCGGCGACGACGTCGGGCGATCCGTGCGCGATCATGCGTCCCGCATCGAGCACGAGCACCGTGTCGGCGAGCTCGCGGACGACACCGAGGTTGTGCTCCACGACGACGAGCGCGAGACCCTGCTCGCGCAACCAACGGAGCAGCTCGATGATTCGCGCCGTCTCGGTCGCGGACGCACCGGCGGTCGGCTCGTCGACGAGCAGCACCGAGGCGCCCGTCGCATACGCCGAGGCGAGCATCAGGGCGCGCTGCTCTGCGGTGTCGAGCTCTGAGGCGCGCGTGTCAGGCAACAGGCCGAAGCGCTGCAGGATCTGCTCGCCCTCGGCCGTGAACGCCGCATCCTCTGCGCGGTGCTTGGGTGTAGAGCAGAGCGAGCGGAGCGCGCCGCCGTGTCGTCGACGGACGGCCGAGCCGACGAGCAGGTGCTCGAGCGTCGTGAGCTGGGGGAACACCGCGGTTGCCTGCGGTGTGCGCGTGGCGCGGCTGCTGCCGGTGATTGTCCCGGCGTCCGGGCGTACGCTCCCCGCGAGCATGCGCAGAACCGTTGTCTTTCCCGACCCGTTCGGCCCGACGAGCGCGGTGATCGTGCCCGGGCTCGCTTCGATCGAGATCGAGTCGACCGCGACGAGCTCGCCGTACTGCTTGCCGATTCCCGACGCGGTCAGGCGAACCGCTGCGGGCCGTTCGGGAGCGGTCCCTCGTGCGACACGCGTTCGGCGCGCGGGACGAAGGAGCCCCTCCCAGCCGAGCGAGATCAGGCCGAGCAGCATGATCGCGGCGAGCAACGTGTGGGCCCGGGATGCAGCGACGTTCTCGATCGACCCGATCGCGTCTGCTGCAACGGACAGCACGCCCAGGACGACGACGCCGACCGGCGCGCCGAGCGGTGCGACGGCGCCGCCCACCAGCACGACGACGAACAGCTTGAAGGACAGATAAGGGCCGTACGCGGCCGGGTCGGCGACGCCCGCGAGCTCGACCGAGAGGGCGCCAGTGACGCCCGCGACGGTGCCGGCGAGCGCGACCGCGATCATCCGTAAGCGATCGACCGGCGCGCCGAGCTCGCGTGCGGCCGCCTCACGCTCGCGCGCCGCCGCCAGGCGCAGTCCGAACGGAGCGCGGGCGAGCGCGGTGAACCCGAGGGCGGCGAGACCGGTTAGCGCGAGCGCAAGCTCATAGTGGACGATCGGTGTCGGTCCGCGCTGCACGAGCGTGCCTTCCGAGCCCCCGATCACCCATGAGATCGAGTCCGCCGCGAGTGCGACGAGCCACGCCAGGATCCACGTGGCCGCGGCGAAGCCTGCGCGCGGAAGCCGCGCGAACGCCAGGCCGGAGAGCCCTCCGACCAGGCCGCCTGCAACGCCGCCGGCGAGCGCGGCTGCGAGGGTCGGTGTGCCGTGGGCTAGTAGGTGTGCGCCGACGATGGCGCCGATGGCGACATACGCGCCCTGGGCCAGGAGCGGCAAACCGGTGACGCCGACAACGAACGCCAGCGCGACCGCGGCGCAAGCGAGGTACAGCCCGTTCGCGAGGTCGACGGTGCGCGGGTCGCCGGCCACGAGCGGTGCGAGAGCGGCGAGGAGGAAGAGCGCCAGCGTGATCGACGTGCGCCTGCGCCACGATCGTTGCGCATCGAGTGCCGCAGTTGCGAGGGCGGCAGCGATGCTCATTCGACGGCCTCGCCCGTCTTACGCGTGCGAAGGGCGAGCATCCCGAGCCCGATCGCGAGCGGTATCGCGTCGCGATACGCCGGGCCGCCGCCCCAACTCGTCGAGGTGATCGTCGCCCGGATGAGGCCAAGCGCCAGTCCGGCAGGCAGTGCGCGGCTGGGGTCGAACCAGCAGACGACGGCAGCGAGCAAGCCGTACAACCCGTACC
>JACDGR010000051.1 GCA_013821525.1 Actinomycetota bacterium | reverse complement strand
TGTCCTGCTTCACGAAATCTGGCATGCCGGTTATTTTGGGCTCCTGACCTGAAGGAGCTTTCTGATGGCACGTCCTGTTTCTATTTCTGTTGAAGACAAGTTCCGGCTCGTCCTCTCAGTCGTCAGTGGCGAGATGTCTGTTGCTGAGGCGGCGCGTCGTGGGAAGGCGAGCGAGCAGTCGATCTCGAACTGGAAGCGCCAGTTCCTTGAGGGCGGCAAGCAAGGCCTGGCTGAGGGTGGCCGGCCGGGCTCGAGTCCGCAGCTGCAGCGGCTCGAGGCTGAGCTCGAGGACGTGAAGGCTGCGCTTGGCGAGGCGCACGTCGAGCTGCGCGTCTGGAAGAAGTCGGCCGAGCATCGGTTGGGGCCTACGAGGACCTCGAGGTGATCCGCCTCGAGGCCGCGATGCCGACCGCCCGCTTCACACGCCTGATTGGTGTGCCGGAGCGCTCCTACCGCCGCTGGCAGTCGCGCCAGCGTGCGGAGCTGCCGGTGAAGGGGCCGTGGCCGACGCCGTCGGCCGACCGGATCGAGCCGACCGCGATCAGCTACGCCGACCGCTATCCGCAGTGGGGCTCCAGGACGATCGCGACCTTGATGCGCATCGACGGTCATCACGCACCGGACTCGACCGTCTACCGGGCCTTGAAGCGAACCGGGCGGGTGCTCGAGGTGAACTACCAGGCCAAACGGCGCCAGCACGCCGAAGCGAGGCGGGCCGCGTTTGTGGTGCCGCCCACGGGACCGAACCAGGTCTGGCAGCTCGACTTCACCGAGTTCGAGACGAGGATGGGCGGCACCTGGCGGGTCGGCGGGATCGCCGACTACTGGTCGAAAATGGAGCTCGGCTACCACGTCGCCACCACCGCCAATCACCGCGACGCGATCGAGACGGTCGAGCTCGCCCTCACAGAGACCAGGCGCCTGCTCGGCAGATCGTTGCTCGACCTGGTCACCGACCGCGAGACGGGCGAGCTGCGGCCAGTCGCACTCGTCACCGATAACGGGCCCTGCTTCAAGTCGGTGCGCTTCGCGGCCTTCGTCGACCGGCATCCGGAGCTGATCCACATCCGCACGAAGCGGAAATCGCCAGGCCAAAACGGCGTCCGTGAGCGCGCCTTCGGCTCACTGAAGTACGAGCACCTCTACCGCCACGAGATCGACGACGGCCACCAGCTCGGCCTCGAAGTCGAGCTCTACCGGCAGCTCTTCAACACCATCCGGCCCCACCAATCACTCGCCGGCAGACGACCGCTCGACGTCCACCTCGAAGCCTCTCTGACACCCCCGACACCCAAGCTAAACGAGCCCAAAACCCTGCCACTTTCGTGAAGCAGGACAGAAGCGGGCGGTGCGTTGGGGGCGAGGGCTTGAGAGATGTTCCCGTCGGGTTGGGTACCATGTGAGTTCAATCGTCAGTGATCGCTTCTCCTGCGTCGATCTGAAGATTCCGAGGATGAGTCGCGGTGAGCGGCGCTTGTGGTCCTGCTCGCCGATGTAGAGCAGATGGTTAATTCGCTCGTTGTTGCCGCTATGGACGAGTTCCAGTTGCCAGAAGCGAAGCAACTTTGGGCGCCTGCTTCCGTCCCAGTTGTCTGGTGTGACGAGGTGGGTGCGCGTGGGTTTTGGCGGCACACGCCGCAGCACCCCGTCGCTCCCACGGCGGGCGATCTGCCGGTCGAAGAGGCCGTGACCCTCCGGGAAGGCGCAGTAGATCGCTTCCTCGACAAGCGGCTTCTCTGCGTTCTCGAAGCGGCCATCGCCCTCCCAAAGAACGAAGACCGCTCGCCCGAGCTTGTTCGCGAGTGCGATCAGCTTCGGCTCGTCGGTTGTCAGGTCGAGGTCGCCGTGCCAGAGCTTCTGGTCGGCCAGGCAGACATTCGCGTTGAAGATCGGGAGGCGATTGGGGTGGCGCTCCCGGTAGCCGGACTTTGAGCCGCTGATCATTCGCTCCGGCCAGCCGAGAAGCTCGCGCGCAAGGTGCTCCGGTTCGAGGCTCATGCCTCCTCGCCTACCCCGTCGTTCTCCTCGCCTGCTTCGCGGTTCTCGCCTGCGCCGTCCTTCTCGCCGTCTACCCCGTGATCCTCGCCTGCCCGGTCGTTCGCGCCGAGTAGCTGTTCTAGACTCAACATCTCGCCGGGCACACCGCCGTTTTCCTGAACGAACCGCTCACTTTCGGGATGCATGATCCCCGGCCCGCCAGCGCGCCCTGCGTAGTGCTCGCCGTCGTGTTCGCAGCGGAGAACGAGAATCGTCCGCGGAGGCGAGGTCGCGTTTGACTCCCCCGGGTACCAGGGTGTTTGCTCGCCGTCTTCCCAGCAGTCGTTGTTCTCGATTTGCCTCTGCGAGTGAGGCATATCGAGCTTGTGGAGCAAGGTCAGAAGGTTGCGGCGTGAGAGGACAACCTCGACCCGCCGCTCGGCGAGATTCATGATGTGAAGGCGCGCCATCGCTACACCTCCCCCTCTTTGACGACAACGTGATCGGGAATTACCCGGTCGAGGAGTTCATCGTTACGAGCGAGGACAGCGAGACTGACCGCAACCCGAGTCAGCGTGGCGAGGCAGACCCGATGTTTGCCCTTTGGATGCAGGCCAAGGATCAGCGGCAGATGCAGGTAGGTCGGAATGCGCTTCGCCTGCTCAGCGCTTGGATCAATGCCCCGATAGGTCACACCGAACTCACCCAGCTGTTCTTGGCTCGCGACCGCCAACAGCTGAAGGGCAAGATGGAGCCGAAGCGGAGAGCCCGCGGGCGACACGGGCTCCAGAAGATCATCGACCTCGACGCTAGCGACAGTGCACTGGGCCATCTCGATCCCCGACTGATTGTGCTCGGCCCGCAGGAGAGCACCGGCAAGACAGAAACGAACAGCTCCCTTGTCATCGACCCTGACTGAGCGCCCGTGCCTGTCGAGGGCATACGCCTTACGCGTGAAGCGCTGCGAACGCCTGATCAGCCTGGCAGCTGACCAGCTGAGGAGAAGCGCCTCGAACGCTAATAACCGCTTCTTCTCCAGAAGCGGCTGATTAGGTGGTGGCTTGTTTGCCATGTCTTACCTCTTTCTCTGCTGTAATGACCATGACGACATCGAAATGATGACTATGTGAACATCATCTATTCTCTAGGATAACGGGGTAGCGGTCGAAGTGACACGAAACGCCAAGACGAAGCCGGTCAAAGCAAGGCCGAAGGAGCGAACGGTCAAGGCCCGGACAACGCCACTCGCGGCCCGGACAACGATGCTCGCGCTAGCTGACGAACTGCCCGGCCTGCTCGACGAGCGGCGGATGTCGCTCCGCGCGCTCGGACGCGAACTCGACATCAGCCAGAGCCACCTCTCACGCATCCTCAAGCCAGACGAAAGCGGCCGAGTCGCGAGCGGCGAGCTAGCCGGTCGAATCGCCAAAGCGATCGGGCTCCCCGAGGACTACTTCCCCGAGTTCCGCGCTGCCATCGTCCACCAGGCAATCGACACGGACGATGAACTGCGTGACCGCTTCTACCGCGTTGTTCGCCGCGCTTAGTGAAAGCAGCCGTGGCAACGAGCGAACGAACGGCAGCAGCAGCTCGCTTTGGTGATACCTCTGAATCTTCTGGCTGGAGGACACTCGCGCAGGGGAGGTTGCCTGGTAGGCGCCAGGTGCCTCGATGAGCGCTAGTCAGGACGCACTGGTTTGCGTCCGCCCACGCCGACCGCGGGCGAACACGCGAGGGTCAAGGCAACTCCCACCACGATCCAGGCGGCTCCCCATCCGGCTTCGGTGACGAAGTTCGGTTCGTGCCCCAGAATCAAGGGGATGAAAAGTGCGCAAATGTAGTAGACCGCGTAGGCCAAGACCGACCAGTTTCCCCACCCACGCATCCTCCGCGCGCGCAGGATGCCGATGCCCGCCAGTAAGGCGGCGAGGGTGGAGATGATCCCCCCGAGCGGGAAGAGTGGATTGTTGTCGTAGACAGCGTTGGATCCAGACACAAACGCATGCAGGGTAAGCGACGCAATGTTCCCTAACACGAGCAATGCGATCCCGAGCGCCCATGCGAACAGCCCGAAACGCAGCTTGCCGCCGCCCGCCGCCCGCAGGCGTATGAGACCCAGAACAGCAGCCGTCCAGCCCAACATCGCTGCGGTGAACAACAGCTGATCGACGTAGAAAATCCAGCCCTTCGCGGGCGGCTGGAGATGATTTGGGTACTCGATCGACAGAGCGACGATCCAGAGCACGCCGCCACCAACGCCTAGAGCGGCCAATTGGCGAGTCTCAGTCACGCGGGGCCGCAAACCGGGCCCAACGCTACAGCATGCCCACGCTCCAGCGCCTCGACGCCAGGGGCCATTCGCGAACGCTCGCCCAGCCGAGCCGACCGGTGCCTGGCGCGTTAGCGCTCTCGAATCCCAGCAAAGTCTAAGGTCGACGGACGGTGATCGACTCCTTGACTGGCTGGTATGTGGTTCCCGCGACCATCAAGGCGGTGGTTCTCTCGAAGGACGGACAGGTTCTGCTCGCACGGAATCGACGGCAGGAGTGGGAATTGCCAGGAGGGTGGCCAACGGAAGCCGATAGATCGGCCGCCGATGTGATTCGCCGCGAGGTGGCGGAGGAGGCGTCGATCGAGGTCGAGGTTGGGCCGCTTCTTCATGCTGAGCTGTCTGAGGTCGGCGGCCACCAGGTGGTCATCGTCATATACGCCTGCCGTTGCACGGGACATGACAGCTTGCGAGCCAGCGGCGAGCACGAAGTCATGGCTTGGGTTAGCCGGGACGAGCTTGGCGCTTTTGACCTCATCCCTGCCTACGCGACCGCAGTCGGGTTCGCTTTCGATCGAGACGACCTTCACCTGGCTGGGCGTACGATCGAGTGATGGAGTATCCAGCGATCTCGCCGCCGTAGCTGATCCACTTTTTGATCACCCAGCCGCCGCCGGAGGCGCCGCCGGATAATTGATCCGGCCGGAACTCGGGCGAGCCTGCGGCTTGGGGCACATAGGTTGTTGTCTCGGCCTGCACCGTCACTGTCACGGTCTCTGTCTTCTCAACCGTCTCCGTCACGACCTGGGTGGTGGTGACTGTCACGGTCTCCGTGTCACCGCAGCCCGCGAGCCCGGCCAGTAGGAGGAGGGCTAGGAGGCTCGCCGGGGCGCGTATCAGCTGCATCGTCACTCTCGGCATTCTGCCTCTCGACTGCTCCTGAAGCGGTCAAGGTGGGAAGCGATCAGCCGGTCTGCTGGTCGTAGTAGCCGTCGTTGGGCCAGCAGATCGGGTAGCCGCGGGCTTCGAGCGCTTTCCAGAGTGGCTCTCCATACTCTGTGAGGCCGTTCGCGTCGATCGAGTAGCTGGGCCAGCGGCGCAGCGCCTCGGCGAGCAGGTCGGCGGCCATTCCCTGTCGGCGGCGGGAAGGAAGCGTCTCGATCCAGCGGACGTGGATCAGCTTCTCCTTCTCGATCACGTTCAGGAGCGTGAGCGCGAGCACAGATCTATTTGCCGAGCGCAGAGCCTGGCTGTCGATCTCCGCCCGGTCGAGCGCAGTCAGCTGCTGGCTCTCTTCTGCCGGGCGGGCGATGGCGAGCGTGTATGCCTCTCCCTCGTCCAGTTCGTAGTCGTGGGCGCCGTGCCCGTCGGGCTTCAGGTCGAGCAGAAAGGAACGGGCTGCTCCCCTGGGAGAGCAACTTGTCTCCAAGTGGGCGGCGCCGCGCCCCATCTCTACTCGTCATTACTGAGGTCGAAGTGGTCGGTGACTGCGTCCTCGTCGATGACATCCTCGCTCGGGCAGTAGCTGTAGAAAGTGTGACCGGCCTGCTCGAACTCGACGATCACGAACGGACGCCGCTCGTCGAGTGAAGCCTGGCCTGCGTTCATCTCCAGCATCGAGAAGTCCTCGTCGGCGTAGAGCCCGTCACTGAGCTTCCAGCCTTCAGCGGCGAGGCGCTCTGTCAGGGCCTGCTTGGCCGTCTCTTCGCTGACGGTGACCGTAGGGGAGATCTCGGTGACGACGTTAGCCTGGTCATCATCGTCCAGTTCGCTGACCGGCCGGACGAAGAAGCGAACACCGCCGCTCTCGTTCTCGTCGAACAGGATCGCCTGGGCTTGCTGCCCGTAGTCGCAATCAGCGAGCGCCTGATACTCGGCGTCGTGGAAGCCGGGGAAGTTCTTGAACTGCTCGTAGCGCCTGGCGGCTTCCTCGTTCGAGATCTTCCCTTGCCCCGACTCTCCGGCGCGCGGGCTTGCCGCATCGCCACTGTCTCCTGCGCCTCGTCTCACGTTACTCGCCGTCCTTGTGAAGGTCGTAAGACAGATCGCAGTCGTCCTGGCCGAGATCGACCTGCTGAGCAAGCTTCGTTGCCTGCTTGAAGAGCGAACTGGCAGTGGGGAGGCTGTCGTTGAAGTCGTCAGGGGCACCGTCGCCGAAGTCAGAGGGGTTCATAAAGACCTCTTCGACGAGCCCGGTCTTCAGATTCACCTGTGCGCCAGCCCGAATGTCCCAATAGAGGATGATCGTCTCTTCGTCCTCGACCTGTGCCATACCCCCTTTGGCTCGGGTGCAGGGAAACCTGGAGTGCGCTGATCATCGGACGAACATGTGTTCGCTGACGGGTGCCAGAGGTTTCTGGGGCGCACATGGATTGATTCTAACATGACTGACAAAACGACTTTACGATTGACAATACTCATGACGCTAGGTATGATCTTCTGCTAACTCCATGGAGACTGCCACCGCCCACGACGCTCTTACCGAACTGACCGCGATCTTCACGAATGCCGAGATCGCACGGGTCTTGGACGTAGTTCCTGAGACCGTTTCGCGGCTGAAGAATGAGGATCGGGAGCCCCGGGCCGAACTTGCTGATCGTCTCGATGCCTTTCACTACGTCGTCCATCGCGCCCTCAGCCGCATGGCTGGCAATCGAAGCGCGGTGCGCTGGGCGATTCTCCGCCGCCAGGAGAGCCTCGATGGTGGGACAATCGCCGATCTTCTGCGGCAAAGGCTCCTCGACCGGGCGCTTCAAGTTCTGGAAACACAGCCGGTTGTAGAGATGGAAACGGCTGAGGATTTGACGGTCTCGGCGGAGCTTGACGCTGCCCTTCTCGCTGCCGAGAAAGCCGCACTGTCGAGTCCTGCCAAGCAAGCCGCTTCTCAGGTTCCTGAGGAAGAGCGGTTCCTCGCGGAGAATCCCGATCTACGCTCCTTTCTTCCCTCTCTCGTCGAAGAGGTCAGCTCCTACCTCGGCTCTTCAGAGGTGAGCCTGTTCCTCTCCACTGAGGAGACTGGTGAGGAAGAGCTGGTTGTTGCCTTCACGGCGGCACTTGGCTTTGAGGAAGCGGGTGAGCGCATGCGCCGCTTCTACTCCGAACGATGGGATGAGCTTATGGCCCCCTATGCCGACAGACTCTCCCTGGCCGTCGAATGAGCAGCCCGACAACCTCTCCGTTCAACTGGCAGGCGTTCTTGCTCTTTGCTCAGCAGAACGCGGGTGCAAAGAGCGAGACTCTGAAGCGCACTTCCGCGAGTCGCGCCTACTACGCCCTCTTCAATGTCTGCCGCGACTTCCTAGAGAGCCTCGGACACACGATCCCAAACACTCGCGCTCACAAACTCGTCTGGGAGGTCTTCAAGAACGCCCCCGATGCTGATCCTTCCTCTGCGCCCGACTGGCGCCTCCTCGCTCAACACGGCACAACACTTCGCACGCTCCGCAACCAAGCCGACTACGACGACCAGATCAACCAATTCGACCGTCGCCTCGCGAATGCAATCAACATCGCCACACAAGGCTTTCAGCTACTCCCCACACTAAAAACAAAATAGACCGCATTAGCTCCTGACGATGCGACCATCAGCGTCTAGCGCAAGAGCAACAAGTCTCTTTAACCAGAGACCTTGGATCAGCTAACTAGTCGTTCCGCCACTCAGCTCGGGTCGCAGAACACGATCGCTCTTCATCGGGAAGAGCCCGAGAACAAAGATCGCTCCAGGAGTCAGAACGAGTAGGAACGCGCGGTCACGCCCGAGGCGCTCACTAGTCTCTACGTTGGTCTCCACCGCGACGCCCGCGGGGAGACGCTCAGCGCGACCCGGCTGATTCAGACCTACGCGGTTATCCGCGTGCTGACGATTGCAGGCCTACACGCCGGTGGGGCAGACCACCAGCAGGACGTGTTCGCGGTCGAGCGCGGAGCCGAACGGCGCTTCGGTGCGAGCGTGCCGCTTGGGTCAATGGTGCCCGGGTACGACCGGAATCGCCAAGCGGCGTTGGCCATCCTTGGCTGGCTCGAAGCACACGCCGATGTCGATCCGTCGCTCGCCGCCGCGATCCGACAACTCGCCTAGATCCGATTGCAGTCCGCGACTTCGCTCTCGATTTGGCGACTGGCGAGTCTCGATCCCACGATACTCTGGCGTGATTCGCGAACGCTCGCCCAGCCGAGGTGTCTGCGCCATGAGTTAGGGTCGCGCGTCCGATGCGTACTGCGAACATGGCAATCGCGACGGGCGCGTTCCTCGATGAGCGTGACGAATGGCCTGCCGCGATCAGGCGCGCTAGCGAAGAAAAATGGCCGAGTGTCGAGCTGACGGCGATAACCGAAGAGCTATTCCGTTCGTTGCCCGTCTACCTCTCCTCTGTGGGCATGCGACTCTCGGATTTTGCTCGGGTCTCCGTTCATGCCCCGGCAGTTCTCGATTCTTCGCCGACTGCGGTGGCGCAGTTAGTGCTCGATTCCGGCCTCCCTTACGACTTGATCTTCCACCCTGACCGCTTCCGCGAAGAGGACGCACTCGCCCGCCTGGAGGGACAGGCGGTATTCGAGAACATGGATGTGAACAAATACTTCGGGCGCACACCCGACCGAAGTGTTCGCACGGTTTCCCGCCGCCGGGTTTTGCCTCGACGTGGCACATGTTTGGACAAACGACCGCACCCTGCGACTTGGCTTCGAACTCCTTGACGCTTTCGGAGACCGTCTGCGGCAGCTTCATGTGTCGGGGATCGAGCCAGACGGAACCCACCGCCCAACACTCCAGAGCGATCTCACGCTGTATCAGCCTTTGCTAGCTCGTTGCGAACACGTGCCATGGGTACTCGAATCGGAGCTTCTGTCGCGCGCGCCGTCATAGTTGGGTCAGGGCGTCATTCCCCACCGCTCGCTCAGCCAAGCGCTGTCTAGTCGCGTGACTGTTCCCGTGATGGTGAACGCGACGCCTGGCCCACGAGGGATACCGTGCGCCTAATGAAATCAGCATAGGCAGCGGTATGACCAAGCGCAGGAAGAAATTGTTCGCGCGTCAGTGGATGTAGAGGTCTTGCGCATGCTCGACCTGGGCGTCGGCACGGGCGACACGTCCAGACGATGTTTGGAGGCGCACCCTGCTGCACGCGCTGTGTGCTTGGACGAGAGCCAAGACAAACTAGACGCGGCGGTTCGTGTTCTCGGCCCACGCGCGGAGCTACAGCTTGGCCGCTTCCAGGATCGACTGCCAGAGGGCCCCTTCGAACTTGTCGTCTCCGCATTTGCTTTGCATCACGTCGAGGGGGGCATGCAGGCAGACCTCTTTCGCCGTGTAGCGGAACGGTTGTCCGAGGACGGACGGTTCGTGCTGGCCGATGTAGTCGAACCGCATGCTCCGGTCTGCGAACCGACCCCACTGGATCGAGATCACAGCGTCGTCAGCCGCACGGATGAATTATTGGACGTTCTGCGCCAGACCGGCTTTCAGCCCGAGGTTCGGTGGCAAGAGCACGACCTCGTTGTCATTGCCGCGTCGGTGCAGTAACCCTCCGCGTCGTTTGACGTGACCTTGCTAACGCTAGCCGAGGAGGCGAGGGGCCGCTAGCGGATCGGCATTGTTTTGTCTGCTCGTTCCGTCAGGGTGCACTCCGAACATGTGCTCTACGGTCTGACAATGGCCCCAACCTGTAACACTGGCGTATGCCGACGGCGGCGATGACTAACCGTTGATGCCTGGCCGCGCGCCGCGAGTTGGCGTCGCGCATCGCCCCGCTGAGATGACAAGTATCGGCCACTTGGACAAGTGCAGGCTTCTTAACGGGGGCCGGTGGTGGCGGGGCGGTTGAGCGCGAGGCGTACGGTGCTTGCGAGGTCGGCTGTGGTGAATGGTTTTTGGAGGAAGTCGGTCGTTCCGGCGGCGACGGTGTTGACGAAACGTGAGTCGTTTGTGTATCCGGACATGAAGATCGTCCGTAGTTGTGGTGTGGTTGCGAGGAGGTGTTTGCTCAGTGCCGGGCCTTGCATGCCGGGCATAACGATGTCGGTCAGGAGGAGATCGATCGAGGTGCCTCGGTTGTTGAAGGCATCGATTGCGTCTGCGGCGTCGGTCGCACTGATCACTTCGTAGCCCTGCTGTGCGAGCACAGCGACCAGCATTTCGCGTATTGCCTCGTCGTCTTCGACAAGCAGGATCGTTTCGGTTCCTCGTGGGACGGCTTCGCTGTTGCCGTCGAGCTTCGGCTTGTGCGGCGCGTCGGTCAGGGGGAGGTAGACGCTGATTGTTGTTCCCTGGCCGAGTTCGGAGACGACATCGACGAACCCGGCAGCCCGGGTGACGATTCCATGAACTGTTGCGAGTCCTAGCCCGGTTCCCTGTCCGACATCTTTCGTTGTAAAGAACGGCTCGAAGGCATGCTCCTTCGTCTCGTCGCTCATGCCTTCTCCGTTATCGGAGACGCTCAGGCGCAGGTACCGCCCGACCGCACCGTCATAGAGGATCGGGAGTGCGTCCTGTTCGACTGCCTCGGTCGCAATCGTGATCCGGCCGCCAGCAGGCATCGCGTCCCGAGCGTTGACGGCCAGGTTGGTGATCACCTGCTCGATCTGGCCGGGATCCGCGAGCACCGTTCCTCCGCTCTCAGCAAGCTTCAAGCGCAAGTCGACCGTCGCGCCAAGCAGCGGACGGAGCATCCCGGTCAGATCCTCGACGAGTTCGTTGATCGGCACGACTTGAGGGTTCAGGACATCCTGTCTGCTGAAGGCCAGCAACTGTGCGGTCAACGCTGCCGCCCGCGCGGCCGCGAGCTTGATCTGCTCAAGCGCATGGCGAAGCCGAGTCTTCTCCGTCCCGATCTCAACCAGCGAGAGTTCGCTGTAACCGGTGATCGCGAGCAGCATGTTGTTGAAGTCATGAGCCACCCCACCGGCCAGTCGACCAACCGCCTCCATCTTCTGTGCGTGCCGCAGCTGCACATCTCTCTCCCGGATCGTGGCGTGCGCCACTTCACGCTCCGCGATCGAATGCCTCAACACCGCCGTCTGCTGCTTCCTGCGCGCAAGCAGCCGGTAGATGAAGAACGCGAAGCCGAGCCCGGCGATCAGCGCAAGCGCGCCTCCCGCCACTGCGGTGCGAAACGCAGAGGTCGTGTCTGCGGCGGCACGTCGGGAGGCTAGGTCCCGCCGCTGCGCTGCAGCTCGGGACTCCGCGACAAGCGCCGCCGTGACCTCGACTTCCAACGGATGCAGAACCGCTGTCACTCTCAGCTCTGACGCACGCGTCTGCTCCAACACGGCCGCCTGATGGTTGAACACGCTGATCAAGCGGTCATTGGCGACGCGGGCGCGACGCATCAGCGCGCCTTCCAGATCCCCGGGGCCAAGATCGCTCGTCAGGCGATCGAACTGCAGGCGCTGGTTCTCGGCTTCTCGACGGACAGCCCGGTTGTGGGAAATCGCGTACTCGTTGATCGCCTCCCGCTCATGCCAAAAGACCTTCGCCGCCTCCTCACCTCGCGAGCGATCCGAGCTGGCCGCCAGAGCCGCACGCTCACTTGCCCCCGCTTGCTGATACCGCGCGATAACCAAACCGAACGAGCCAGCAACCACAAGAACCGTCACGACTGTCACCACCGCAGCACGCTGCTCGCGTCCCTGCTCAACAGCGCGGCTCACCAACGTCGTCGACAAAAACCTCATACCCCAGCCATCGGAACTTTGTAGCACCCACCACATAACCCGATTGGAGCCGAATGCCCCGATTCGCATACAAAGATCAACCCGAACCGGGGACGTGAGGGTCGAACGGAGTGCAGATAGTGAGCCGCTGCGGTGCGTCTTCGTCGCGGCCGGTTGTTTCTGTTGCTCTTGGTTCGCCACGAGGGCCGGAACTAGCTCTGTCCCTCGCGCCGGAACGCTCGGACTACCCAGGCGGGACCGATCTGGAGCGACAGCCGTCTGGGGTGACGTGCAATCTCGGGCGATCTTTGCGATTTCGCTCGGCGACCCTACGACATCACGTTCGTCAGGGACGACCCGCCAGTTGTGTTTCGCGCGGTCGTGAGATTTCCCGGCACGCTCGGGACATCTGCCTCATGACAGTGGGCACCCTGGCGCCCTAGCGTCGCTCCCATGAGAAAATTAATCATCATCGTTGCCGCGCTCGTCGCGGCGGCCGCGGCGCTCACCACTGTCGCAAGCGGCGGTTCGGCAAGCACTATTAAGGTCGTCGAGCATGCCGACCTCACGAAGAGTGTCGACGGTATGTGTGCGTCGGGAAAGGCGTCTTCGCGTGAGCAAATGGAGGGAGCAATCGCGGCAAGCGCGCCCGCGGACGCGCAGAGAGACAAGGTTTCTCTGCGCGCCGCGGGTGAACCCGCTTAGGAGAGGTTCGCGAGCCGCTCGCCTTCGCTCAGCCAGCTATCGAGCTGACGGATAACGCTTTCCTTCGCCGGGATTCCTTCAGGGAAGAGTGCTGCGAGGAGCGCGTCGCGGTCGATGCCGCTGGGCGCTGCAGAGCGCCCGCCTGCACGAGAACCGCCGTTTGAAACGCGAGTTTTCCGCCCGGCTGCGCCAGCAGCGCTGCGCGCCTTCGCGGCAGCACCGACGATCCCGTGAGCGCGGTTGCGATGGGCACCAAGCGACGCGGCACGCGTGAAGGTTTTACCGCACTCAGGACACACAAGCGTCCCGCTACTTCTCGATGACGGGGCACCAGCGCTTCTGCGCGTCACAGGCTTGCGTGTTGCGGTGGTTTTACCCGCGGAGCGCTTGCGAGTTGCCGCACCCGCAGCCTTGTGAGAAGCGCTCGGAGCGCTCCGCCTATTTGAGGCCGTCTTAGCTGCGCTTGTCTTCCGTGCCCTTGTACCGACAGCGCGTGTCTTCCTAGCAGCAGTCTTTGCTGTCGTGCGTTTCCGTGGCCTTGGCATATACGCCTCTCAGTTGATTTCCTCTCCAGGTAACAATACGCACAGCGCGACCGGCATCGGCGTTCAAGACGCTGATCAATTGCTGCTCATTGGCGACATGGGATTCGTCACCTAGGGATCACCATCTTCCACTCACTCGTGCAACCAGTTCGCTTTTC
>JACDGR010000437.1 GCA_013821525.1 Actinomycetota bacterium | reverse complement strand
CCGGCGTCACCTATCAGCCCGTGTGATCACGGGCCCATACCTACGACTTTCCATCAAGGTGATCAATATGAGGATTCCAGCCCTACTCTTCGCACTGAGCACGTGCCTGCTGACCGACGCCCTCGGCGCTCAGGTGATTCACGGTGTACGTGGGGGTGACTCGACGCCTAGCGTGTCAAATGGTGTAACCCTTACGACTGAGCAGAAAGAGCAGATCGCCACAATCGACGCTCGGTACGCGCCGCTCTTCGACTCTCTATTGAAAGATCACCCGCGCGGGCAGTCGGCGCTCCACAAAGCAGCGCACAACGCGACCTTCCGAGTTGCAGAATCGAATCGTGAGAGTGAGATCATGGCTCTTCTCTCGCCTGACCAGAGATCGAAAGTCGAGCAGAACCACGTCATTGCGCGGCGATGGGTGATGGACCGCGCAGCACAGCGTGCTCGTGCTCGTAAAGCGTTGGCTGCACGTGGCCTACCCAGATAGGCTCGCCGTATGAGCGACCACGCGCGAGCGGAACCGTTAACCGCTCACTGGCGTCAGGCACTGTCTGACAGAGGGGCGCTGCTCTGCGCAGTATGACGAGGTGGTGGCGGCAGGAGCAGGCCATGGCGAGTGAGCAGCGGCACGCGCTGACGGATGCAGCGTGGGTGGTGCTTTCGCCGCTCATCCCCGACGCGACGGGCATAGGGCCCTCGTGCGATCACCGCACGAGGGCCTTCGGTCGCTCACCACTCCTGCGCGATCATGTTACGCACACAGCCATCACGTCACCAGAGCCCGCGTGCAATTTCTATCCTTCTGCGTCCGCTACCCCCAGAAGGCCCATACGGTGACCGAGGTTGCTGCAGCGCTCGGGCTCAATCGCAAGTGAAGTTGACCCGATTTCGTGGACGCCTCACTCGCCCAAGTTTCGGGACGGAGGTGGTTCATGAAACCCAGCAAGAACGCAGTCGCAGGGCGGCGTGACCGACGCATATTCACTGCCGAGTTCAAGGCCGAAGCGGTGCGGATGGTCGCGGAGCGCCGCTCGGCAGGAGCGACGCTGACGCAGCTCGGCCGGGAGCTCGACGTGCGACCCGACCAGCTGCGCGCGTGGGCACGAGCCGCGCAACGTGCGCCCGGTGCCGGCGCGGGGCTGCCTGGCGAGTCGGTCGAGCAGGAAGTGCGCCGGCTCCGGCGGGAGAATGCGGTACTGCGGCAGGAGCAGGCGTTCGCAAAAAAAGTGGCGGTGTACTTCGCGAACGAGTCGCGTTGAGGTACGCCGTGATCACTCGTCATCGGGACGAGTTTGAGGTGCGACTCATGTGTCGAGTGCTGGAGGTCTCGCCCGGCGGCTATTATGCGTCGCGGAAACGCCCGCCGCGTTGGCATGCGGTGATCGATGAAGTGTTGATGGCCCACGTGCGGATCGCCCATCACGAAAGCGGCGAGACGTATGGGGCGCCCCGCGTGCAGCGGGAGCTGCGGGCGGAGGGCCTTCCCGTGAGCACGAAGCGGGTGGCGCGGCTCATGCGCGAGGACGGGCTCGCGGCCCGCCGGCCCAGCAGGCGCCGCGTGTCGACGACGAACTCGACTCATGCGGATCCCATCGCACCGAATCTCGTGGCCCGGCAGTTCACGGTGACCGGCGTCGCGGTGAACCGCGTCTGGGTCGCCGACATCACGTACATTCCGACCCGTGCGGGGTGGTTGTATCTCGCGACCGTCCTCGATCTCGGGTCGCGTCGGTGCGTGGGGTGGGCGATGCGCGACACCCTGGAAGTCGACCTGGCGTTGAGCGCGCTCTGCATGGCGCGCGAGACGCGGCGCCCAGCGGCCGGCTTGATTCACCATTCGGATCGCGGGAGTCAGTACGCGGCGCGCGAGTACGGCGCGGAGCTCGCGGCGCACGGCATGATTGCCAGCATGAGCGGGACGGGCGACTGTTACGACAATGCCGTGGCGGAGAGTTTCTTCGTGACGCTCGAGTTCGAGCTGATCATGCAGAGCGATTGGCCGACGAGAGAAGCAGCACGTCGCGCCATCTTCCGCTACATCGAGACGTGGTACAACCGGAAGCGGCGGCATTCCACGTTGGGCTACGTCAGTCCCGCCGAGTACGAAGAGCAGTTGCTGGAGGTCGCGTAGTTCCTATCACTCACGCGTCCATTAAATCGGGTTAAATCCACTGCCATGCGTGGGCCTACTCGCGTGCCGTCACGGCTCCCAGTAGTAGCTCGCTTTCGCCAGAAGCACGTTACGCGGCGGGCTCTGAAACAATGCCGCAACGTCACGTCCGACGGCGAGTGTGCCGTTGGCTGCACTGCCAGTTCGGCTCTGGGTCCACACGAGATACAGCTCGGAGCCAGCACGGTACTCCCACCGCAGCACGGCGCTCCCGTTTAGCTTGCGCGCGTTGAAGTCCGGCAAGGGCACCAATATCCTGGAACGGCCGCCGACGTCGACAAGCCAGCCGACGTCAGTTGTCTGTGCGTGCTCCGCATCGACTGTCTCGATCTGCGCGTAGTGGCCACCTGCGGTCGCAGCCGCGAGACGGTCAAAGCGGCCGGCGCCGAGGTACGGCTGCAGGTACATCTGCACGGTGAGCTGCGGGGAAAAGGCGTAGTCCGCGCGTGTAGTAAGCGAGATCGTGCGCTGCCTCAGCCTGGCGAGCAGATAGTGCTGGGTGCCAGCCTCATCGATCGCCTGTGTCAGGTACTGCCAACCCACAGTGACGCTGGCGAGGTCCATGCCGCCAGTGAGAGCGAGGCGGTCACCGAG
>JACDGR010000050.1 GCA_013821525.1 Actinomycetota bacterium | reverse complement strand
GCAGTCGACTGCGTGGGCGATCCAGGGGCTCGTGGCGGCGCGCCGGACGCCGCCGCGCCGCGCCTTCGCCTACCTGGCGCGCCTCCGGCGTGTCGACGGCAGCTACGCCTACTCCGCCCGCTACGCGGTCACCCCGGTGTGGGTGACCTCGCAGGTGCTGGCCGCACTCGCGAAGAAGCGCTTCCCGCTCGCTCCCTGACCTTTCTCGACATGTCCTGGGGACTGGCCCCGGGACATGGCTGTTCGGGACACGCCGCCCTCAGAACGCGGCCGCGCTAGGGCAGGTCGCTGCGCAGGTACTCGACGCGGCGCCCGAGCGGCCGATAGCCGAGGCGGCGGTTGATCGCCAGCATCGGTGCGTTCGTCTCGTCATTCGTCGTCGCCATCGACGTGATCCCGTTCGCCGCCGCCCAGCGGATCGAGGCGAGCTTGACGGCGCCCCCGAAGCCGCGACCGCGGTACGCGGCGAGCGTCCCGGTGAACATGTTGAGGGCCCGGCCCGTCTCTCTGTCCACGAGCAGCAGAGAGACGGCGGCGCCGACGCCGTCGGCGATCGCGACGAAGCTTCCGTCAGCGGTGAAGAGCGGATGCTCGAGCACGTGTGCAACCCATTCGTCGTAGGGGATCGCGTCGATCTGCTCCGTTGCGGGAATGTCGCGCGTCGCCGCTTCGTCGACCGCGTGCACGAGGTGCGGATCGACGTCGGCCACACGCCGAATGTCGAACCCGTCCGGGGGCTCGTCCGACACGAGCCGCGGATCGATCGCCGACTCCTGTTCCGCGCGCACCTCGGTGAACCCGCGCGCGTTCGCGAACCGGACACCCGCATCATTCTCGTAGAACATCGTCAGCAGGCGAGACGCGCCGAGCTCGTCCGTATGCTCGAGCGCGTGCTCGTACAGCCGCGCGCCGAGCCCCGACCCGCGGTGTGCGCGGCTGTGACCTCGACGGAGATGAACGCCGTCTCCGTGCCGTCCGAGAAGAAGTTGTCAAACCGGCTCTGGGAGCGCCCGACGACGCGCCCGTCGAGCTCTGCCACGAACGCGCGCGGGTGCGAGCGCGCCGGAACGGTCTGCAGCCGGTGTAGGAGCGCCGCCTCGTTGATCACATAGGTCGGCGACATCTCGCGCATCAGCGCCAGAACGTCGCCGAGATCGCGTTCGATTTCCAGGTCTCTGATCGTGATGCTCGTCATGTGCTCGCCGCCATCTTGGCGATCGGGGACGAGCTCGGAGCGGATCGTCGAGTCCGCTCCGGGGGTCGAGGTCGCGCTCAGATCGGCCGACCCGGAGGCGCTCGGAGCGGCGAAAGCGTGGCTCGGGGCAGAGCTCGACCGCCTGACCTGACCGCTACCGTGGAACGGTGGCGACGACCGAGCCGGAGACCTACCTCGCAGACCTGAACCCCGCCCAGCGGGAGGCCGTCCTGACCACGGAAGGGCCGCTGCTCGTGATCGCCGGCGCAGGCTCTGGCAAGACGCGCGTCCTCACATACCGTGTCGCGCACCTGCTCGCCGCGGTCGGCGTGAAGCCGAACGAGATCCTCGCGATCACGTTCACGAACAAGGCCGCGCAGGAGATGAAGGAGCGCGTCGAGCGCCAGCTCGGTCGGGTCGCCCGCGCGATCTGGATCATGACCTTCCACTCTGCGTGCGGTCGCATGCTGCGCAGCGAGGCCGAGCGGCTCGGCTACCGCAGCAACTTCACGATCTACGACTCGTCCGACCAGCTGCGGGTCGTCAAGTCCTGCCTGGAGGAGCTCGAGCGCGATCCGAAGCGTTTCGTTCCACGCGGCATCCACTCGCAGATCTCGAACGCGAAGAATCAGCTGATCGGGCCGGACGAGTACGCCGCGCGCGTTGCGAGCTTCTACGACCAGACGGTTGCGGACGTGTACTCGCTCTACCAGCGCAAGCTGTTCGCCTCGAACGCCGTCGACTTCGACGACATGCTGATGCTGACGGTCGATGTCCTGCAGCGCTTCCCCGACGCGCGCCAGAAGTGGGCGAAGGCGTTTCGCTACGTGATGGTCGACGAATATCAGGACACGAACCATGCGCAATACGTCCTGTTGAAGCTGCTCGCGGAGGAGCATCAGAACCTGATGGCGGTCGGCGACCCGGATCAGTCTGTCTACAGCTTCCGCGGCGCCGACATCCGCAACATCCTCGAGTTCGAGCGTGACTTTCAGAACACGAAGGTGATCCCGCTCGAGCAGAACTACCGCTCGACCAACACGATCCTCCAGGCGGCGAACCACGTGATCTCTCACAATCGCGAGCGCAAGGAGAAGAACCTCTGGTCAGATCTCGGTGACGGCGAACCGGTGCGGATCGTCGAGACCGAGGACGAGCACGGTGAGGCGCGGTTCGTCGCGTCCGAGATCGCCGCGCTGATCGAGGTGGGCTACAGCGCACGAGAGATCGCAGTCGTCTACCGCACGAATGCGCAGAGCCGTGTGCTGGAGGACGTGCTCGTGCGCCAGGGCATCAACTACCAGGTGATCGGCGGGCCGCGGTTCTACGAGCGTGCAGAAGTTAAGGATGCGATCGCGTATCTACAGGTGCTCGACAACCCGTACGACGCGGTGTCTCTGATGCGAATTGCGAACAGGCCGCGCCGTGGGATCGGTGACACGTCGATCTCACGGCTCGTTGGCCATGCCGACGGCCTCGGCATCTCGCTCTGGGAGGCGACCGGCCGTGTCGAGGAGGCGGGGCTTGCGGCGGCGTCGATGCGTGCAGTGCGCAGTTTCCGGGACGTGATGGAGTCGGTGCTGGCGACAGCGACCGACGCGACCGTGTCGCAGATCCTCGAGGCAGCGCTCGACCGCAGCGGATACATCGAGGCCCTCGAGGCGGAGCGCACGATCGAGGCGCGCGGGCGGATCGAGAACCTCGAGGAGCTCGTGGGCGTGACGCGCGAGTACGACCAGGCGGCGTCCGAGCCCTCGCTGTCGGGCTTCCTGCAAGAGATCTCGCTCTACTCCGACCAGGATGCGCTGCGCAGCGACGAGGAGGACGACGGCGGCCAGGTGACGCTGATGACTCTGCACAACGCGAAGGGCCTCGAGTTTCGCGCCGTGTTCATGATCGGGATGGAGGAGGGGATCTTCCCGCACTCGCGTTCGATCGAGGAGAACACGCTCGAAGAGGAGCGCAGGCTCGCCTACGTTGGGATGACGCGGGCGAAGGAGCGGCTGACGCTGACGCATGCGATGCGCCGCAGCCTGTACGGGCGGAGCGACGCGAACCTGCCGTCGCGGTTCCTCGACGAGGTGCCGGAGTCGAGCGTCGAGCGTGAGCGGCTGCGTCCGACATCGTGGGCCGACTACGGGGCGCGCGCGCAGCGCGAGTTCGCGCCGCGTGAGAACGTGCCCGACCTCTCGACGGGCGACACGGTGCGTCACGGGACGCTCGGTACGGGCATCGTCACCCAGATCGAGGTGGGTGGCGTCGTCACGGTCCGCTTCGAGGACGGAAGCGAGCGGCGGCTGATGCTCGAATATGCGCCACTCGAGAAGATAGGGTAGTCGAATGGATATTGCAGTCAGGCCGTGCGCGTCGCCCGAGGAGTTGCGGGATGCACTGAACGTGATCTCGCACTACTTCGGGCACGAGAACAACGACGAGGACGCCGAGCGGTTCGCGAAGTGGATCGAGGTCGATCGCGTGCACGCCGCGCGCGACGGAGACGCAATTGTCGGCTGCGCGGGGGCGTACACCTATCGCATGGCCGTGCCGGGCGGCGGTTCCGTGCCCGCCGGTGGGGTGACGATCGTCGGCGTCTTGCCCACCCACCGCAGGCGCGGCGTGCTGACGGCGATGATGCGAGCGCAGCTCGCAGACTGCCGCGCGCGCGGCGACGCGGTCGCGTACCTGTGGGCGTCGGAGGCGACGATCTATGGCCGGTTCGGTTACGGGCTTGCTTCACGCCAGGGCTCGGTCGAGCTCGTCAAGGACCGCACGCGCTTCGTCGCACCGTTCGAGCCGCGCGGCAGCATGCGCCTGCTCGATCTGGACGAGGCGGTGCAGCTTTTCCCGCCGCTCTACGAGCAGGTCTTCGCGCAGCGTCCCGGGATGTTCTCGCGCGACGCGGCGTGGTGGGAGACGCGCAGGCTGAACGACGATCCGTCCCGTCGCCGCGGTGCGGGGCCGTTGAACCGCGCGCTGCTCGAGCTCGACGGGAAGCCGGCGGGTTACGCGCTCTATCGCGTTGCGCAGGAGTGGGCGTTCGGCTCCAGCTCCGGGAAGGTGACGATCCAGGAAGTGGTGACACCGACGCCCGAGGCGACGCGCGAGCTGTGGCGGTGGCTGCTCGACTTCGACTGGACGTCGAAGTTCGACGCCGATCTACTCCCGCTCGACCATCCGCTCTTCCTGCTGCTCGCCGAACCTCGTCGTATGCAGTTCCGTGTCGACGACGGCGTGTGGGTGCGGATCCTCGACATCGAGGCGGCGCTCACCGCACGCTCCTACAACGGTGACGAATCGACCGTGCTCGAGCTCGCCGATGCCTTCATGCCCGAGAACGCGGGACGCTGGCGGGTCGGGAGTGCGGGCGTCTCGCGTACCGAGGACGCGGCCGACCTGCGACTCGACATCACGGGTCTCGGCACGGTCTACCTCGGCGGCTTCGGTTTTGGCGACCTCGTGCGCGGGTTCCGCGCCGAGGAGCTGAAGGAGGGCGCGGCCGAGCGCGCTGACGCGCTCTTTGCAACCGGGGTCGAGCCCTGGTGCGCCGAGATCTTCTGAGCTCGCCGTTTTCTAAGGTCGTCAGCGTGCAAGCCGAATCCGGGGACGGGTACACTGTCCCGCGACCCGGGCGGTTAGCTCAGTTGGGAGAGCACCAGCTCGACAAGCTGGGGGTCACTGGTTCGAGCCCAGTACCGCCCACCTCGAAAACCCCTGCTAGCCCAGGGGTTTTCGTTTTCTTGGCTGGCTACAACTTTCGCCGCAGTGCCTGGCTAGTGCCTGAGATTCCCACGACCAGCTCGAAGCATTGCTCGGCTGGCTCCAGCAAGGCAGGGCCGGTCTTTAAGAACGCCGACTTCTCGCCCGTGTAGAGGTGGCGGTACGTCTTGTGGGCGGCCGTGCCCGGACTTTAGACCGCTCCCGATCGCACGGCCGACACAAAGAGCCCAGACCGCCCGGCCTCGACGCATCAGTCACGAAACACGTCGACCGGCTTCGACTCCCCGCAGCCACGACACCGCTTCACGTCCAGATCGGACTGCGGGCCGTGAGAACGCCGCCGATCAGGGAACAACCCCCATGGCTTTGAAGTCACTCCGGAGAGGTAAATCCGACTTCGGGGGCCATGCGCCGGTCGGTAGTTTCACCCGGAATTAGCTGTTTCAAACGATCAGCTTCCAAAATATCGGAAGCCGGTTTAAGTCCGTGGCGGGTAGGGAGGGGTCGAATCGACGTTGTGATCATGGCAGGCCCGTTGAGGCGAGTTGTCAGCGAGGATTGAGCGATGGCGACAGTTGTTGTGTTGAGCGGTGGTCCGGGTTCCGTGGGTGTGGCTGATCTTCCCGCGGGGGCGACGGTGATCGCGGCCGACGGTGGCGCCGAGCTTGCGCGCACGCTCGGGCTCGGGATTGATCTGGTGGTGGGTGATCTGGACTCGATTTCCGTGGAGACGCTGGCGGGGATTGAGCATGTCGAGCGGCATGCGGTAGAGAAGGACGCGACCGATTTGGAGCTCGCGCTTGTTGCTGCACTCCGGCTCGACCCGGAGCAGGTTCTCGTCCTCGATGGTGGGGGTGGACGGCTCGATCATCTGCTTGGTGGGCTGCTGGTGTTGGCGGCAGAGGCATACGCCGGGATGCGGGTCGACGCCCAGGTCGGCGCGGCCGCTGTCCACGTCGTTCGCGGCGAGCGCACGCTCTGCGGCGAGCCGGGTGAGCTGATCTCACTGTTCGCGATGCACGGACCGGCGAGAGGGATAGAGACGGACGGTCTTATCTACCCACTTCGCGGTGAGACGCTGGAGCCGGGATCGACGCGGGGTATCTCGAACGTGTTTGCGGCGCAGGAGGTGCGGATCGCGCTTGAACGGGGGGTGCTGCTCGCTGTGCGGCCTAACGGCACCGCGACGGCAGGAAGCTAGTGGTCACGACGGACGCGGCGACGATCGGTTTCTTCAGGAGGTTGGTCGTGTGCATCCAATCGCCGAAGCGCTGCCACGCCTCGACGCTGAGGCAGCCGGCCCCTCTAGGCCCGGCGAGCAGGCGCAAGGTGGTGGGGACGGCGCGGGCGAGGAACTTCGGGTCGGAGGCGGTCACCTTCTTCATGATCGTGAGCGCTCTGCTCGGGTGACTCCGGGCGTCGGCGGTGCCCGCGAGGAAGGCGCCGACGAAGCGCTTCACCTTCGAGCGGTACCGCGGATCGTGGTGCAGCCGTGTCTTGTTGCCGACGAGCACCAGCTCGTCGTAGCTGGGGATGCCGGCGCTGTCGAGGGGGATGATCGTCGGGTGGAGGCCTCGCAGCTGCAGCTGGATCCCTTCGACGTTGCGGTAGACGCCGAGGACGGCGTCGACGCGGTATGCAAGCAGCGCGGGTAGCAGGTTGTAGCCGACAGTGACGATCCTCAGTTGCTTGCGTGTGAGCCCGATTGAGTGGAGCGCGGTGTCTAGGGTGGCGTAGTCGGAGGGGACGCCAGTGATGCCGATCGTCTTTCCTTTCAGGTCGCGCAAGGAGTGGACGGTCGGCTCGATCGCCATGAAGGAGTTGAGCGGCTGCGGGACGACGGCTGCGACCGCGACGACGGGCAGCTTCTTCGCGGCGGCGAAGAAGAGCTCTTGTTCGTAGCTGACGGCGAGGTCGCTTTGGCCGACGCCGACGAGCTTGAGCGGCGCGCTCGGGTCGGAGGGGGAGCGGATCGCCACGCCGAGGCCGACGCGTGCGAAGAGGCCGGTGTCGCGGGCGTCGTAGATGCCGACGTGGTCAGGGTTTGGCGTCCAGTCGAGTGTCAGCGTCACCTTCTGTGCGCTGCCAGCGAGTGCGGCCGGGACGAGGACGACGAGTACCGCAACGGCGGCGGCGACGATGCTTCTACGCATGGTGGGCCTCCGGCTGCCAGGGGATGAGGAGGCGCTCGGCGAGGCTGACGAGCGCGTATAGGCAAAGCGCGAGCGCGCTCAGGATGAGAACGGCGGCGGCGATGCGCGCCGTCTCGAGCGCAGGCTGTGCTTGCAAGATGACGAAGCCGAGCCCGGAGGAAGAGCCGGCCCATTCGCCGAAGACGGCGCCCACCGCGGCGTAGGTGGCTGCGATCCGTGCGCCGGAGAAGATGGCCGGCAGCGCGCCAGGTAGCTCGACGCGGCGGAAGATCGCAAGCCGGCCGCCGTGCAGCGTCCGCATCATCCGTACAAGCTCCGGGTCTGCCGAGCCGAGGCCATCCACGGCATTGACGACGATCGGGAAAAAGCAGACGACGGCGACAACGACGAGCTTCGGCTCAATGCCGTAGCCGAGCAGGATGGCAAGGATCGGCGCGAGCAGCACGGTCGGCACGGTCTGGGAGATCACGAGGATCGGCAGCAGCGCGCGCCGGAGCGCAGCCGAGAAATGGAGCAAGACAGCGATCAGAAGCGCGACGGCGACCGCGAACAGGTAGCCGATCACGATCTCGCGCACCGTCACGAGGGTCGCCCGGCCGAGCAGACCAGAATCGCCGGCGAGCGAAGACGCGACCGCAGATGGCGTAGGGAAGAGATAGTCCGGTACGTGCGCGGCACGGACGATCAGCTCCCAGATTCCGATCATGGCGGCAAGGAGTGCAAGCGGCGGCCATGCACGTCTCATCCGATCGCCTCCAGCGCCCGCTCGCGTAGTTCGAGAAAAGCCGGGCTCGTCACAACTCCGCGCCGTGGTGTGTTACGGGCAACGTCCACGTCGAGGTCGGCAACGACGCGACCGGCCGCCAACACGAGCACGCGCTCGCAGAGGAGCAGTGCCTCCTCGACGTCGTGGGTGACCAGCAGCACCGTGCGCGGCTCAGCCGCGAGCGCGTCGGCGAGCACTCCTGCAGCTCGGCGCGCGTGATCGCGTCGAGCGCGCCGAACGGCTCGTCGAGCAGTAGCACCGGCTTGTCGGCGAGCAGCGTCCGCAGGAAGGCGACCCGCTGACGCATCCCACCTGAGAGCTTCGCCGGGCGCAGCTGCTCCGATCCCGCCAGGCCGAGGCGCGCAAAGAGCGGCCTCGCACGGCGGCGCGCCTGCCCACGCGGCATGCCCACGTTCTCGAGCGCGAGCGCCGCGTTGTCGAGCGCGCTCCGCCAGGGCAAAAGACAGTCACGCTGCGGCATCAACGCGCAGCGCGCAAGCCTGCCAGCTGGCGAGGTTTCCCCGCCCACAGAAACCGCGCCGCCATCGGGGTCATCCAAGCCGGCGACGAGCGAAAGCAGCGTCGACTTACCGGCGCCGCTCCGGCCAACGATACCGACGCGCCCCCGTGCAGAAACCTGCAGGTCGACGCCGTCAAGCACACGCTTGCCGCCAAGCACACGGACAACCCCGTCTGCATCGACGCCAACGCCGCTCTCGCACAGTGGCCCGGCATCCGTTTTGACGATCGACTCCACCTCGGCCTCCCTTCGCCGGCATGACCCGGATCAGGTTCGACGGGTACACGCAAGGAAGCGCTCTCTCAGCCCCTCACACAGGGGCTCCCCGGTATCCATGAGCTTACCGAAAAAGCCTTCCCTACTATCTGGCGCGAATACCGCAGCTGGCTCTTGAAAGCTCCGCGGCGCGGTCGGGCCGCTTTGATTCGCATTCCCTGCGCGCCCAAGGATGGCTGGTACCTGCGAGCAGATCGCGGGGGGCGGGCAGCTCGCAAGGCGCCGTTCATTGTCGACCGGGATGGGCCGAGAGCCCAGATCGGGCTATCGCTGGAGAGCTTCGAAAGCGGCGACCGTTCCAGTTTTGATGGTTGAGAGGGGAATCCACCGCTCCTGAACCAGGCGGAGCGGGTTTCGCCATGGCCTCGCCGCCCTGTCGTGCCTCTGCGGCCGTTACTTGACGCGTGCTTGGGTCGTATATTCGATGGTCATGAACCCTGTAGCGAACCTGTAGCGCAAGGTGCGTATTCACACGGCCCGACCGGAACTGCGAGTAGTCGTATGCTCTTAAGAAGCCGGTGTTGTGCCTGGCAGTAAAGCGAGGGCGAAGGTGCCGTCGCCACAAGAGATCCAAAGGCAGTCATCCTGTTTGCCGGGCGCTTGCGTTTCATCTCAGAGGCGCGGACTGAGTGGCCCTCGCTCGCGCGGGGGCCGCAGACTTCGATCCGCATCGTCGGGCCGGAGCAGCCTGGGCAGGCCGCTCAAATGTAGCTCGTCACCCGGCCGCTCGCCAACGCTCCCACAGGCCGAAACCGAACCGCTCCGGGAAAGTTGCGGGCTCCATGTCTTGCGAGGATGGAGTAATGTCAAGCACATCGAGGAGGTATTCGCCGGAGGTTCGTGAGCGTGCTGTGCGGCTGGTGTTGGGGCATCAGCACGCGAACGCGTCGCAGTGGGCTACGATCGTGTCGTTCGCGGGGAAGACCGGTTGTACGTCAGAGACGTTGCGGAGCTGGGTGCGGCGTGTTGAGGTCGACGAGGGCCGCCGGGCTGGTGTGAGCTCGGGATGAGCGTGCGCGGCTGAAGGAGCTCGAGCGTGAGAATCGCGAGTTGCGTAGGGCGAACGAGATCTGAAGTCGGCGTCGCTTTTCTTCGCGACCGAGCTCGACGGTCGAAACTGGAGGTGATCGCCTACATCGATGAGCACCGTGATCGTTTCGGGGTCGAGTCGATCTGCAGCGTCTTGCAGTTCGCCCCACACACCTACTACGCCACGAAGGCTCGTCCGTTGTCGACGCGTGCACTACGCGACGCTGAGCTGAAGCCAAGGTGGCGCGGCTTTCGAGTTCGGCCAGCCGCGAAGCATGGACGTCGGCGTCGGTGATGACGGCGGGTGCGCCCGCTGGTGGTGTGTGCGCTCTGCTGACACCTCGAAACGCCATGTGGGCACGGCTTCCCCGGGTCCGAACTGCTGCCCTTTGCTCTCGCACGTTCTGCAGGCGCTGCTCGAACGCTGCGGCCTGGCTCGGTGATGTCTGCTGCGAACGTCGGCCGCTCGCGAAGTGGCGCAGGTGGGTGACAGCGTGTCGAGCCTGCCGATCGCGGCGCCGAAGACCGCGAAGGCGCTGCGTGATGTCATCCTGATGCCGTCCCTCGCCAAGCTCCTTCGCGAGCACAAGCTCGCTTCTGCTTACAGCGGCCCTGGCGACCCTGTCGTCGCGACGCTCGCCGGGCAGCCAATGCACTTCCGTAACGTCACCCGCCGTGGCTTTAGCCGCCGCCGTTACAAAGGCTGAGCTCGCGCGCGACGGCGAGCCAAAACTTCGCTTCCACGACCTCCGGCATTGCTTCGCCAGCCTTCTGATCGCCGAGGGACTCAACGTTGTTTTCATCAGCCGGCAGCTCGGGCACGCGTCGCCAAGCTTCACCCTCGACGTGTACGGCGGTCTGTTCGATCGCGCCGAGCACGCCCGGCGCGCCTCTGAGGGCCTCGAAGCGGGGTTTGGTCAACTACTGCGAAAGTCGACGGAAAGGTCTCTGCTGCCACGGCCGCCCGCGAAGCCACGCGGTCTTGAAAACCGTTGATGGGGCAACTCGTCCGTGGGTTCGAATCCCACCCCCGCCGCCTTCACCGACCGTCGTGTGACAGGTGCACCACGAGCGTCCGATGTGGTTGCCGCGCGCCGGCTTGCGCGGCACAGTGCGGGCGTGAAGGCCGTCGTCGTCGGGGGAGGTATCGGGGGCATCACGGCTGCGGTTGCGCTCGCACGGAAAGGGGTGGAGGTCACCGTGCTGGAGCAGGCCCCTGTGATCGCGCCGGTCGGTGCGTCCCTCCAGCTCGGGCCGAACGCCGTGCGTCTGATGAAGGACATCGGCCTGCTCGATGCGCTGCGCAGTGTCGGGAGCCGTCCGGATGCCGTCGAGTTGCTCCGCTGGCAGGACGGTGCCGTTCTGCACCACGCCGAGCACGGCGCGGCTGCCGAAGCGCACTTCGGCGCGTCCCAGCTCGACTTCTTCCGGCCGGACCTCCACCGCGCCCTGGTCGAGTCGCTGCCCGCGGGTGCGCTCCGACTCGGCGCGCGCGTCGTGGGCGTGGGTGAGACGCCGAACGGGGCGGAGGCGGTGGTCGAGAGCGGCGAGCGTTTCTCTGCCGACCTCGTCGTCGCCGCGGACGGCATCCGTTCACCAATGCGCCAAGCGCTCGTCGGTGCGGAGGATCCCGTTTTCTCCGGCACAGTCGTCTACCGCGCGATGATCCCCTTCGAGCGCGCGGCCGACCTCCATCCGGACTTCGTCAACCGTTACTGGCTGGGGCACGCGCGGCACGGCGTCTCCTACCGCGTCGGGAAGGGCGAGTTGCTGGCGCTGAACCTCGGCGTGCAGCGGGCGGAGCCTTCGCAGGAGTCCTGGACGCTCGAGGCCGATCCGGACGAAGCGCTCGGCTATCTCGAGGGCTGGGACGAGGCGTTCCTCGAGCGCATTCGACGAGCCGACACCGTGCTGCGAGGCGCCGTCTATGTCCGCAAGTCGTTGGAGCACTGGTCGTACGGGCCGATCACGCTGCTCGGCGACGCGGCGCACGCGATGGAGCCGTTTCAGGCGCAGGGTGCGGCTCAGGCCGTCGAGGATGCCTACGTCCTCGCGGAGTGCGTCGGCGCCGCTCCGGACGACGTGTCGGGTGCGCTGAGCCGCTACGAAGACATTCGAATGGGGCGAGCGCTCGAGCTGCAGCGATCCTCGAGCGGCGCCGGCAGCGAGCTCTACCTGCCCGACGGTCTCGAGCAGCAGGCGCGCGACGCCCGGTACGCGAGTGGAGCGGAGGAACTGCGCTGGGGGATCCGCCAGTCGGTGTGGGAGTACGACCTACGCGACGCGCTCCTTGCGGGCTGATTCCCGAGCCTTGACGATCGATCCGGCTTGGCACGGGCGATCGTGGACCCGCGAGAATGGAGACGTGCCGATCGGTCCCACCACTGCGGCGTCGCCCTCGCGGCTCGTTCCGTCGCCCTCCGGCCCGATCTTCGGCCGTGCGACCGAGCTCGCGCTGATCCAGGAGCTGCTCGCCGGCGACTGCCGACTCGTCACGCTGACGGGCACCGGCGGCGCCGGCAAGACGTTCCTTGCACTTCATGCGATCGCCGAAGGCCGTGCGTTCAAGGCGGGCGGCATCCGCTTCGTCCCGCTCGGCGCAGTCCGCGACTCCGCCGAAGTCGCAGCGGCGATCGCCCGAAGCGTCGGGCTACGCGAGGCGGGCGCTCGCGGTCTCGTGCCACAGCTGGTGGCCCACCTCTCGCGGCGGACGACGTTGCTCGTCCTCGACAATTTCGAGCAGGTGATGGCGGCGACACCCCTGGTTGCCGAGCTGCTCGAGAGCTGCCCGCGGCTGAAGATCCTCGCCACCAGCCGCTCGAGCCTGCGGCTCGCCGGCGAGCGCGAGGTTCCCGTGCCGCCGCTCGAGGTCCGCGAGGCGATCCGGTTGCTCGTCCAGCGCGCACAGGCGGTGGCGCCGACCTTCGAGCTGACGGAGGAGAACGCACCGACGATCACGGAGATCTGCCGGCGGCTCGACGGCCTCCCGCTCGCGATCGAGCTCGCGGCCGCCCGGACGAGGCTCCTTTCGCCCGAGGAAATCCTCGACCGAACCGCCGAGCCGCTGACGTTACTGACGGGCGGTCGTCGCGACGCGCCGGCACGCCAGCGGACCCTCAGGGCCACGATCGATTGGAGCTACGCGTTGCTCGACGAGCGCGAGCAGGCCGTCTTCCGCTCCTTGGCGGTCTTCGCCGGGGGCTGCACGCTGGCGGGGGCCGCGGCGGTGCTCGGAGGAGGGGACGAGTCGTCGTCGCTGCTCGAAGACCTGGACTCGCTCGTCGACAAGGGGCTCGTCCGGCGCGAATCGCACGGAGGCGTGACGCGGCTCGCCCTGCTCGACACCATTCGCGACTACGCCCTCGAAAAGCTCTTCGCAGACGCGGCCGGAGGCTCTGTCGCCGAAATGCACGCGCAGTACTTCCTGCACATCGCGGAGTGCCTCCATGACCAGTCCGGGCCGCCGGAGGGAGTACTCGAGCGCGTCGACGCCGAGTACGAGAACCTGCTCGCCGCACTCGCGTACCGGCTCGAACGCCGCGATCCACGCGCCGTGGAGCTGTGGATCGCGCTGCTCCCATTGTGGTCGGTCGGCGGGCGCCTGAGCGAGGGCCGCCACTGGTGGGCTCGTGTGCGCGACGCCGAGCTCGCCGCGTCC
>JACDGR010000436.1 GCA_013821525.1 Actinomycetota bacterium | reverse complement strand
GCTGATGAAGCAGCTCGTGCCGGTGCTCGACGACCTCGAGCGCGCGCTCGACGCTGCGACGGCGCACGAGGAAGCGAAGCTCGAAGAGGGTGTGCGGCTCGTCCATCGCGCCCTCGCGGACGCGCTCGCCAAGGAGGGGTTGACGGAGATCGAGACGTCGGGTGCGTTCGATCCGCACACGCAGGAGGCGCTCCTCTCACAGCCGTCGGAGGACGCGGAGGGCGCGGTCATCCAGGTGCTGCAGAAGGGCTACCGGCTCGGCGAGCGCGTGTTGCGCCCGGCCAGGGTCGTGATCAGCGCAGGCGTGGGCACGCAGTCGAATGAACACGAGTCGGATGCCTAAGAGCCTCTACGAATCGCTCGGCGTCTCGAAGAACGCATCGCAGGACGAGCTGAAGAAGGCGTACCGCAAGCTCGTCCGCGAGGTGCATCCCGATAAGAACCCGGGGAACACGGAGGCCGAGGCACGGTTCAAGGAGGTGCAGTCGGCGTACGACGTCCTCTCCGATCCGGAGAAGCGCAAGGCGTACGACACGATGGGCACGACGAACGGGCGAACGCCGCCCGGTGGAACGACCTTCGACTTCGGCGACTTCGATCTCGGCGACCTCTTCGGCGGCATGTTCAACCGCGGCGGCGCTGCACAGCAGCAGCCGCAGCGCGGACAGCGCGGCAACGACGTCGAGGTGCCGGTGCAGCTCTCGTTCGAGGATGCGATCCGCGGCGTGCAGACAACGGTGCCGGTGCAGCTCGACCTCGCGTGTCACTCATGCCACGGCACGGGGGCCGCTCCGGGGACGGCCCCGGTCACCTGTCCGCAGTGCGAGGGGCGAGGCGTCGTCGCGACCTCGCAAGGACTGTTCGCGCTCCAGCAGCCGTGCCCGCGCTGTCACGGCATGGGCTCGATCGTCGAGACGCCGTGCCCGACGTGTCACGGGTCGGGCCGCGAGCGGCGGACGAAGCGGTACACGGTAAAGATCCCGGCCGGCGTCAAGGACGGCACGCGCATCAAGCTGAGAGGGAAGGGCGAGGCTGGCTACGGCGGCGCGTCCGCCGGCGATCTCTACGTCGTCACTCGGGTCGAGCCCTCGAAGATCTACGAGCGCCGTGGAGACGACCTGGTCGTCAACGTCCCCGTGTCGTACCCGATAGCTGCGCTCGGTGGCGAGGTCGAGGTGCCGACGCCGGAGGGCGCTGTCTCGCTGAAGGTGCCGTCAGGCACCGAGGACGGAAAGCTCCTGCGCATCAAGGGCCGCGGCGTCCAGCGCCTGAAGGGCTCCGGTCAGGGTGACGTGCTCGCGCGCATCCGCATCGACGTGCCGAAGAAGGTCAACAAGAAGCAGCGCGAGTTGCTCGAAGAGCTGAAGAAGGTGGGCGGATGACGTCTGACCACCCGCGCTACATGATCAGCGTCGCGGCAGAGCTCGTCGGTATGCACCCGCAGACGCTGCGTATCTACGAGCAGAAGGGTCTCGTGCGCCCGCAGCGCACGGCCGGGAACACCCGGCTCTACTCCGATGCGGACGTCGAGCGCCTGCGCTTGATCCAGCGGCTCACCTCCGAGCTCGGGCTGAACCTCGCGGGTGTCGAGCGCGTGTTGCACATGGAGGACGAGCTGCAGCGCATGCGGCGTCGCCTCGAGCGCGTGGAGAACGAGATGCGCCGCGCCCTCGACGAGGTGCATCGAACCTACCGCCGCGACCTCGTGCTCTACCGCCCAGCCCAACCCCCAGCGCAACGACATTGAGAAGCATGGCATTAGGAGACGTGCCCCGACAAGCCACGGCCGGTGTCAGACACCAGGTGGTGAACCTCGCGAGAAAGACAGGGACGAAAGCGACATGGACTTCAACAAGCTGACGATCAAGAGCGGTGAGGCAATTGCGGCTGCGCAGGATCTCGCGCGGCGCAACGGGAACCCGGAGCTGACGGGCGATCACCTGCTGCTCGCGCTGCTCGATCAAGAGCTCTTCCTCGACTGGCAGGGACTACGTCCCGACGCCGAGCGCAAGGTTGCGGGCCTGCCGTCCGTGCAGGGCGGGCAGGGGCAGCCGAATGCAGCCGCGTCGTTCTCGCGCGCCCTCGACGCAGCCGACAAGGAACGCGCCCGCATGGGAGACGATTTCGTCTCGACCGAGCATCTCTTCCTCGCGCTCGGCCCGGTGCCGCGCGCCGAGATCGAAGCGTGGATCGAGAAGGTGCGCGGCGGGCAGCGCGTCACCTCGCAGGATCCGGAGGGCACCTACCAGGCGTTGAACAAGTTCGGCCGTGATCTCACCGATGCCGCCGAGGACGGGAAGCTCGACCCGGTGATCGGCCGTGACGAGGAGATCCGCCGCACGATCCAGATTCTCTCGCGCCGCACGAAGAACAACCCCGTGCTGATCGGCGAGCCCGGCGTCGGCAAGACGGCGATCGCCGAGGGGCTCGCGCAGCGGATCGTCGCCGGCGACGTGCCCGAAGGGCTGAAGGATCGCCGCGTCTGGGCGCTCGACATCGGCTCGCTGCTCGCAGGCGCGAAGTACCGCGGCGAGTTCGAGGAGCGCCTGAAGGCGGTGCTCTCCGAGATCAAGTCCTCGGACGGGCGCGTGATCTTGTTCATCGACGAGCTGCACACGATCGTCGGCGCCGGCGCCGCCGAAAGCGCGGTCGACGCTGCGAACCTGTTGAAGCCGCTGCTCGCACGTGGCGAGCTGCGCTGCGTCGGCGCGACCACGCTCGACGAGTACCGCAAGCACATCGAGAAGGACGCCGCACTCGAGCGCCGCT
>JACDGR010000435.1 GCA_013821525.1 Actinomycetota bacterium | reverse complement strand
GCTGAAGACGATGCTGACCGGCGTCGTCGACGAGCACGGTGCGACCGGCAACGCCGCTGCGATCGCCGGATACAGCGTCGCCGGCAAGACTGGCACCGCGCAGAAGCCGGGCCCGCACGGCTACACGACCGGCAAGTACGTCGCGTCCTTCGTCGGGATGGTTCCGGTCAAAGACCCGCGGCTCGTCGTACTGGTCACGGTCGACGAGCCCAGCAGCCAGATCTTCGGCGGCGTTGTCGCTGCTCCCGCCTTCGCCCAGATCGCGAAGTTCGACCTGCAGTACCTCGGCGTGCCGCCGGACGAACCGGCGACGACGTCGACGCCCTAGCGCCTCGGCCGCCGCCGCTAGGTTCTCACCTATGCAGCTCGACGATCTGGTTGCGGCGATCGGCCCGTCCAGGGTCGTGAACGCGGCACCGCTCGGCATTCGCGACCTCGCCTACGACTCACGGTCGGCCGGCGCCGACTCGCTGTTCTTCTGCGTCCCAGGTGCGCTGCAAGACGGGCACGACCTCGCCGCCGTAGCAATCGCCGCAGGAGCCGTCGCCCTCGTCGTCGAGCGGGTTCTCGACGTCGAGGTGACCCAACTCGTCGTGCCGAGTGTGCGGGCCGCGATGCCGGTCGCGGCGACGACCTTCTTCGGCAACCCGTCACGCGAGCTCGAGGTGGTGGCGATCACCGGGACGAACGGCAAGACGACGACCGCGTTCCTGCTCGACTCGATCCTGCAGGCGGCCGGACGGCGACCCGCGCTGTTGACGAACATCGAGCGGCGCGTCGGTGGCGTTCGCCGCTCGACCGGCCTGAACACGCCCGAGTCGATCGACCTGCAGCGGCTCTTCCGCGAGATGGTCTCGGCGGGCGATCGGTCGTGCGCGATGGAGGCGACGTCGATCGCCGCCGAGAAAGGGCGCCTCGTCGGCACGCACTTTGCCGTGCTCGTCTTCACGAACCTCACCCAAGACCACCTCGACTTCCACGGCACGATGGAGCGCTACTTCGCCGCGAAGCGCTCGCTGTTCGCGCAGGCCGAACGCGCAGTCGTCAACGTGGGTGACGAGTGGGGGCGACGGCTCGCCGCAGAGCTGCCGGACGCGCGCACCTTCACTCCGGACGACCAGCTCGACGGAATCGGGCTGCGGCTTCGCGGTGCGTTCAATCGAGCAAACGCGCTTGGCGCAATCTGGGCCGCACGCGAGCTCGGAATCGACGAGGCGGCAATCCGTGCCGGGATCGAGGCGCTGCCCGGTGTCCCCGGCCGCTTCGAGACGGTGGAGGCGGGACAGGCTTTCACCGTGATCGTCGACTACGCGCACACGCCCGATTCGCTCGACAACGTGCTCCGTGCGGCGCGCGAGCTCGGCGGCCAGATGACCGTCGTCTTCGGGGCAGGGGGCGACCGCGACCGCGAGAAGCGGCCGCTGATGGGACGCATCGCCGGCGAGCGTGCGCACCGGGCGATCGTCACGACCGACAATCCGCGGACGGAGGACCCTGCAGCGATTGCGGCAGAGGTAGCGCATGGGACGCTCGAGGTGATCCTCGACCGGCGCGCTGCAATAGAGGCCGCACTAGCAGGGGCGCGACCGGGGGACGTCGTCGTGATTGCCGGCAAAGGGGCGGACACGCACATGGAGATCGACGGCGAGCTCGTCCCGTTCGACGATCGCGATGTCGTGCGGGAGCTTCTCTCATGATCCCGCTCGAGCTCGCCGTCCTCGAGCCACTCGGTCGTGTGATCGCCCGCCCGTGGGCCGACTCGGTCACCGGGATGCAGATCGACTCTCGCCGTGTGCGAGACGGTGACCTCTTCGTAGCACTGGGCGGGGGCTCGGACTTCACCGAGCACGCGCTCGCGCGCGGCGCCGCTGCGGTTCTCGTGCCGACAGACGGACATGCCGCACTCGCGGCGATCGGGCGTGCCGTGCGGGAACGCTCGAGCGCACGTGTCGTTGCGATCACAGGCTCGACCGGGAAGACCTCGACGAAGGACATCCTCTATGCACTCTGCGCGCCGCACGCGAAGACGATTGCCAACGAGGGCAACTACAACAACGAGCTCGGCGTGCCGTTGACGCTGAGTCGTCTCGAGGAGGACACCGAGATCTGCATCGCCGAGATGGGGATGCGGGGTCTCGGGCAGATCGCCGAGCTGGCGTCGATCGCGCGGCCTGACATCGGTGTGATCACGAACATCGGACCCGTGCACCTCGAGCTCGTCGAGACCGTCGAGAACGTCGCCCGCGCGAAGGCCGAGCTGATCGACGCGTTACCCGCCGGTGGAATCGCGGTCGTCCCCGACGAGCCGCTGCTCGAGCCGTTCCTGACGCGCAGCGACATCACGATCGTGCGCGTCGATGCCGCAGACGCCCTGCCGTTCACGACGAACTACTCGGCGCGACACCAGCTTGTGAACACGCGGACGGCCGTCGCCGTCGCACGAGCGCTCGGGCTCCCGCTGCCGGCTGGTGAGCTGGCTGTCGAGTTCTCGAAGCTGAGAGAGGAAGAGGTCGAGCTGTCGATCGGCGCGCTGCTCCTGAACGACTGTTACAACGCGAACCCTGTCTCGATGCGCGCAGCGCTCGAGCATCTCAGCGAGCGTGCTGCCGGGCGTCGCCGCATCGCCGTGCTCGGCGAGATGGCCGAGCTCGGGACGGATGCTGCCTCTTACCACCGCGAGATCGGCAGCCTGGTGCGTGAGCTCGCGGTCGAGCAGGTGATCGCAGTGGGTGAGCTTGCGCGTGACTACGGCGGCGAGTGGGTCCCGAGC
>JACDGR010000434.1 GCA_013821525.1 Actinomycetota bacterium | reverse complement strand
CTACCGACGCGCGCGCCGTCGAGGTCGCTGAGCAGGTCGGGCTCGGGGTCGCCCGTCGTGGCGATGAACGCGTTCCCGCTGAACGCGCGCGCCTTCTCCTGCACCCACTCCGGGGTGTGTGTGAGTGCCTCGTCGGGCCCGAACTCGATCATCGCTCTGCGCACGTGCTGGTCGCGGTAGCTGACATCGACGTAACGGGCGCCCGCTGCATAGGCCGCCCGCGTCAGTGCGCGCGCGAGCGGCGCGTGTGCGAGCTCTGTCGAGACGAACACGATCTGTCCAGGCTCGACGTTCGCGCCGACGCGCACCGCCAGCTCCGCGTACTTCTCGAGGCGGGGATCTAGCTCAGCTGCCATGTGTCCTCCCGGAGGATGGGCACGCGCGTCCCGTCGCGCGTGATCCCGTCGACGGCGACTTCGGGGCCGCCGATCATAAAGTCCGTGTGGACTGCCGAGACGTTCACACCGCGTTCCCGGATCTCGTCGGGCGAGAGACCCTCGAGACCGTCGATCCCGAACGTGACGCCCGATCCGTAGGCGATGTGACAGGTCGCGTTCTCGTCGAAGAGGCTGTCGTAGAACGTGAGCCCTGTCTGGCCGACGCGAGAGGTGCCGTCGACGAGCGCAACCTCGCCGAGGCGATTGGCGAACTCGTCGATTGCCATCTGGCCCTCGACCGCTCCGCCGCCGCTCGAGGCTTTCACCTCGACCGCGTTGCCACCGTCGAAGCAGACCTCCAGATCGCGGACGATCGTGCCACCGAGCTGCAGGGGGCGGGTCGAGCGCACGGTGCCTTCGGTGCGCCGCCAATCGGGACAGGCGAACACCTCTTCGGTCGGGAGGTTCGGGACGTGGGTGATCCCATCGACGGTCGTCAGTCCACCGCCCGTGAACCGCGCGCCGGGTAGGAGCCCCACCGTCAGGTTCGTGCCCGGGCCGGAGAAGTGCAGCGCATCGAGCTCGAGCGCATCGAGCTGCTTGCAGCGCGCGCGCAGGCGCGCCGCGTGCGCTCGCCACGCCTCGACCGGATCGTCTTCATCGAGGCGCACCGAGTGGGCGACGGCCTCCCAGAGCTGGTCGATCGGCGCCTTGCCGTCGACCGTCTCGGTGAACACCTGTGCGGCCTGGCCCTCGGTCGGATACGCCGCGATCGTCCAGTTGACCTTCAGCTCGTTTTGAGCGCGCAGCTGACGCGTGACCGCGTCGACAGCGCGTGCCTTGCCGACTCGCGCCTGGTCGAGGTCGGCGAAGAGCTCCGGATCGGGGTCGCCGGCGATCATGATCAGCGCGCTCCCCTCGAGCGCGTCGGCGCGAGCCATCACCCACGGCGCGGTCTCGCTCAATGCGTCCTCCGGGGCATGTTCGATGAACGCCCGCCGGACGTGGTTGTCGACGTAGCGCACATCGACGACGCGGGCGCCGGCGGCATAGCTCGCGCGGGAGAGCGCGCGGGCGAGTGGGGCATGCTCGACGAGGGCGGAGATGAAGACCGTCTGGCCGGGCTGCACGTTGGCGCCGACCTTGACGATCAGGTCGGCGTAGCGATCGATGAGGGTCATGTCCGGCACAATAGAGACCTCGATATCAGGTGTCGAGCGGCACGTCGTCCCACGACTCGCCGAGCCCCGAGAGCCAGTTGAGTGCGTGCTGGCGCTCGAGGGCGATCGAATGGGCCTCTGCACGCTGCTCTTCGGAGAGGTGGCGGTAGACCTTGTCGTACGCGCGGAAGTCCCCGCGCATCGGCGCGGGCAGCAGCCCTTGCTCATACCCGCGCATCGCGGTCGCCGCGACCAGCTGGTCGAACGACGCGTACCGCTCGGGCAACTCGATTCCGTCGCTCTGCTGGAGGGTGGTCGTGCGCGCGCGCCAGTGCCAGAGGCGAGCCGACTCGCGCTCCTGCTCGATCTCTTCCGCGGGACGGAGCGCCGCACCTTCGAGACTCGCCGCCGCGACCTCGGCTCCATGAAACGGCTGGTCGTAGGCAGGCAGCTCGGCGAGCTGGAGTGCCCAGAGCAGGGCGCCGAGCGCTTCCCCGCGCCAGACCGCGTCGACGACCGCCTGCTCGCCTCCTTCGTCCCCGGTGCGTGCGAGCGCTGAGCGCAGCTCCTCCTGCAGCGCGCGGACGCGCTCGAGCGTCTCGTTCTGCGACCTGAGCTTGCGGCGTGCCATCTGACGCGAGCCTAGATGATGCGATTCGCGCCGAGCGGCGGCTTGGCCTGTCGATCGATCGGCACGAAAGCTGCACGGGTGTCGTCGGGACCCCGCAGTACCTTGGCGTGGTGGCGAAGACGGCGGCCGTTCAGCACGTGTGCTCCGAGTGTGGCTCGTCGTCCGGGCGGTGGCTTGGCCGCTGCCCGGGCTGCGGTGAGTTCGGGACGCTCGTAGCCGAAGCTGCACCTGCACGCGGACATCGGGGACGTGCCCGCGTCTCCGGGCCTGCTGCACGGCCGCCTCTTCGCCTCGTCGACGTGGTCGCGGAGGAGACCGAGCGGATACCGACCGGCGTGCCCGAGCTCGACCGTGTGCTCGGAGGCGGGCTCGTGCCCGCGTCGCTCGTCCTCGTCGGTGGAGAGCCGGGCGTCGGCAAGTCGACGCTGCTCCTGTCCGCGCTCGGTGCGATCTCGGCCGACCGCCGCGCGCTGCTGATCACGGGCGAGGAGTCGGTCGCGCAGGTGAAGCTCCGCGCCGCGCGCCTCGGTGGCTGCGACGCCGTCGAGATCCTCGCCGAGACGGAGCTCGACGTGGTCTGCGCAACGCTCGAACGCGAGCGCCCTGTCGTCTGCGTGATCGACTCGGTG
>JACDGR010000433.1 GCA_013821525.1 Actinomycetota bacterium | reverse complement strand
GGCCTGGGGATCGGTGCCGCGATCGTTGCCCGACGTCGACGGAAGTGGCGTACCGCCGTTCAGCTCGCCGGCGACCCGAGCGTGTCGGAGGACCTGGCAGCGTCGATGAACGACGCCATCGACGACCTCGAAGCGGAGCCGGATGCACGCCGTGCCGTGATCGCCGCGTACGCGCGCATGGAGGCAGTCCTCGCGCGCCACGGCCTGCGCAGGCGGCCGAGCGAGACCCCGGTCGAGTATCTGCGACGCGTTCTGCTCGGGCTCACCGAGCGCGCCGATGCCGTCAGCCGCCTGACCGACCTCTTCGAGCAGGCGAAGTTCAGCCGCCACGAGATCGACGGGGCGATGAAGCAGGATGCGATCGGTGCGTTGCGTGAGATCCGCGACGACCTACGAGGGGCTGTCGCGTGAGAAAGCATCTGCTCGACCTCGTCCTGCTGTTCGTGTTCGCGTCGCTGGTCGTCGGCTACATCACACTCGCACAGCCGAGCCTGCGCAACGTCACGTTGCACGTCTACGTCTTCGTGCTCGGCGCATTGCTGATGCTCGGAATCGTGGCCGCAGCCGGCGACGCCGTCCCGCGGCGTCTGCGCTCCGACTTCGACAGCGCGCTCGCGGGAGGCGCCCGGCCGGACCGGCGCGTCCCGGAGCTCGACCGCGTCTCTCGTGAGGTCACGCTCGCCACGGCGTCGGCCTACGACCTGCACGTGCGGCTCCTGCCACACCTGCGGGAGATTGCCTTTTCGCGGGTCGAGCGGACAGGCCGTACGCCGGGGCCGGAGACGCTCGGACGCTGGTGGGAGCTGCTCAGGCCCGATCGCGAACCACCAGAGGATCGGTTGGCGAAGGGCATCAGCGAGGCGGATCTGCGCGCTCTCGTCGCCGACCTTGCGAGGATGTAGCGATGGAGCTCTCCGACGTCGGACACCTGTGCAACCGCCTGCTCGACGAAGTCGAGAAGGCGGTGCTCGGCAAGCGCGAAGCGCTGGAGCTCCTGATGCTCGGTCTGCTTGCCGACGGGCACGTCCTGATCGAGGACTACCCGGGCCTCGCGAAGACGCTGATGGCGCGCTCATTCGCGCAGACGGCGTCGATGGACTTCTCACGCATCCAGTTCACGCCGGATCTGATGCCCTCTGACGTCACGGGTTCCTCCGTGTTCAACCAGCGCGAGTCGGACTTTGAGTTCCGACCTGGGCCGATCTTCGCGAACCTGCTGCTCGCCGACGAGATCAACCGCGCTCCGCCGAAGACGCAGGCCGCGCTGCTCGAGGCGATGCAGGAACGCCAGGTGACGACCGAAGGTGAGACACGACGGCTCGGGCCGCCGTTTCTCGTGCTCGCGACGCAGAACCCGATCGAGTACGAGGGAACGTATCCCCTGCCCGAAGCGCAGCTCGATCGCTTCCTGCTCCGCATGTCGGTCGGCTATCCGTCTCGAGAGGACGAATGGCTGATGCTCTCGACGCGCGCCGACCGCGGCCGCGACGAGATCGAGCTGACGACGCAGGTCGACCGCGAGACACTACTCGCGATGCAGGCGGCCTGCGAGACCGTGCACGTGTCCGAGCCGGTCGGCCTGTACATGGTCGACGTCGTGGCCGCGACCCGCGACGCGCAGTCGGTGCAGGTGGGAGCATCGCCACGAGGCTCGCTCGCGCTCCTCAAGCTCTCGCGCTGCCGGGCCGCACTCGCCGGCCGCGACTACGTGACACCCGACGACGTCAAGTCGGTAGCCGTGCCGGCGCTCGCGCACCGGCTCACCCTGCGGCCCGAGCTCTGGGTGCAACGCGTCTCCGCTGAGGACGTCGTGCGCGAGCGCCTCGACACCGTCCCCACCCCGGCCGCCGAAGACCTCGCGCGCACGTGACGCGGTACGCGACCCCGAAGCTCGCGGCGTACGCGGGCATCTCGGCGGTCGGCCTCCTCACTGCCCTCGTCGCCGCCCGACCCGAGCTCGTCGCGCTGACAGCGCCGTTCCTGCTCGCACTGGGCGTCGGCCTCGCGCTCGCAACCCCGCCGAAGCTCGGTGTGCAGGTCGAGCTCTCGAGCGAGCGCGTTCTCGAAGGCGACGAGACTGACGTCGTCGTCAGCCTGGCCTCGGCGGGCCCCGTCGACCGGCTCGAGCTCTACGTGCGGGTCCCCGACGGCGTGCGCGTGATCGAGGGCCTGAACCCGGTTGCGCTGCGGCTCGCGGCGCGCGAGCGGCGCGAGCTCCGGTTTCGCCTGCACGTCGACCGCTGGGGCGGCCACGTGATCGGCCCGACGTACATCCGCGCACGCGACCCACTTGGCTTCCTTGTCTGGGAGACGACGGCCGACACACGCCCGGAGTTGCGCGCGTACCCGCGGGAAGATGTGCTGCGCCGTGTGATCCAGCCGGTCGAGACGCAGGTGTTCTCGGGCAACGAGGTCGCGCGCTCGAAGGGTGACGGCATCGAGTTCGCAGACATTCGATCGTGGACGCGCGGTGACGCCTTGAAGCGCGTCAACTGGCGTGCAAGCGCGCGCCGCGGCGACCTGTGGGTGAACGAGAGCCATCCCGAGCGCAACACCGACGTGATCCTCTTCCTTGACTCGTTCGCCGAAGCCCGTCGCGGCGGCGAGGGCACGCTCGACTTCGCCGTGCGCGCCACAGCCGCGCTCGCCAACGCCTACGTCGGCCGTCGCGACCGCGTCGGACTGATTGGCTTCGGCGGCATCCTGCGCTGGCTCGTCCCGGGCACCGGCACGATCCAGCTCTACCGAATCATCGATGCGCTGCTCGATACGCAGATCATCCTCTCCTACTACTGGAA
>JACDGR010000432.1 GCA_013821525.1 Actinomycetota bacterium | reverse complement strand
ACGGCTCACGTCGTGCTGAGCGCACGGCTCACGTCGTGCTGAGCGCACGGCTCACGTCGTGCTGAGCGCACGGCTCACGTCGTGCTGAGCGCAAGCGTGCACCTACACCTAAGTGCCCCGGCTAAGAGGTTTTACCTGTAGCTGGCCACACAAATCCGTAGAAACCGAGCACGGAGTTCGCCAGCAGAGCCGTGACGTGGCGTGCGCCACGGCCTGCTGATCACGATTCGCTCAGGTTTCTTTCGGGGGCTTCTTCTTGGCGCTGGCGCGCAGCTGAGCCTCTTTGTTGCGCCAGGAGTCGGCATCGACGTCGAGGGTGTGGCAGTGCTGAGCGAAGCGATCGACGAGCGCCCCGAGGCACGAGGCTTCGTGGAACACGCCGCCCCAGAGCTTGTAGGCGAGGTTGGTGGTGATAACGATGGATCGCTTTTCGTGTCTACGACTGACGATGTTGAAGAGCAGATCTGAGGCTCGACTGTCGCAGGGGACGTAACCGAGTTCGTCGAGGATCAACAGGTCTGGAGCGGTGTATCGGCGCAGGCGCCGCTCAGTCGCTGGGAGCGACTCCTGCCGAAGGAGATCGGCGAGAGCCTGGTGAACGGTAGAAAATCGGACTGTATGTCCGCGCTCGAGCGCACGGAGTCCCAGATTTTGAGCCAGCGACGTCTTGCCGACGCCAGCCTGTCCGCGGAAGAGCACGTTTTCTCCGCGCTTGATGAATTCGAGAGTGGCTAGCGACTCGTAGAGGTGGCGATCGATGGAACGGGGATGATTCCAGTCGAATTTGTCGAGCGGCATGCACGCGCCGACGGTGGCTGCCTTTTCGCGACGGGCAAGGTTTCTCGCGTCGCGCTCGCGTTGCTCGATGGCGCACACCTGCTCCAGGATCTGTGCTGGAGAGAGGCGATTTTTCTGAGCGTGCGTTAACAGGGCGTCGAGTGCTTCGCGAGTAAGACGGAGGCCGAGTCGCCTGAGTGTCTCGAACAGCTCAGACATCGTAGCCTCCGAGGTCGTGGGGCACGACGTCGCGTTCTTGTACGTGGTCGCCGAAGACAAGCACCGAGGGCCGTGGCTCGCCGCGCAGACGCCGACGCTGCTCGCAGAGGATGGCCATGGCGCCCGGGTCGTGAGTACCGTGCTCGAGCATATCAGCGACCACCTCACGAAGTACCGGAGCCCCGAAGGCGTCGAGCAGGCTGAGGGTGCGACTGACCATACTGCCGAGATTTCGGCCAACATCGACCCAGCGCTCGATGAGCGGGTCGATATTGGGAACTTCGCTGCGGAGTCGGTCGCGCCCTTTGAGCTCGCGCGCGGCACGTTTTTCTTGCACGAGCTGGGCTCGGTGCTCAGGCAGCTCGAGCCACTGGTTGCGGCCCCAGCAGCGGGGGTGATGAGCGACGGCTTGGTTGGCGTCGAGCAGTCGCAGCTCGGTGTCGCTGGCGGCCAGGGTCAACGTGCGGCCCGCGTAGGTGTGAGGAACGGAATAGCGGTTGGTATCGAGCCGAACGAAGGCTCGGCTGTCGACCGCTATCGGGCTCACCATATCAGTTGATGGCAACAGGTCGGGTAGCGGTAGCAACCGCTTTTGCTCTTCCTCGAACACGTCAGCGACGGAGCGCTCAGGCCAGATGGGGTGAGGCCGGGGATGAGCGATGGCGTGGATGAAATCGAGCAATTGCGCGTTTCCGTGGGCGATGGAGTGAATCGAGCGCGCTGCGAAGAAGCGTTCCTTGAAGAAGCGCACGCTGCGCTCCACACGCCCCTTTTCTTGAGGCTGGTAAGGGGCACACAACCGGGGTTGCACGTGCAGAGCGGCGGCTGTGTCGAGCAAAAGCGGATGGAAGCGCACGGCATCGCCGTGTCGCTCGAGAACGACGGTCTTGGGGTTATCAAATAGCCACTGACGGGGCAGGCCAGCGAAGAATGCAGCTGCGCGTACCAACGAGCGCCGCAGCGAGTGCGCGTCGAGCGAGAGGACGAGCTCGGCGAAACTGGCTCGTGAATAGGAGAGTACCATCAGGAACATCCAGAGCGGGCGCCGTCCACCGGGCACGAGCAACTCACCGACGTGCGCCCAGTCGACCTGCGCCTGCTCTCCGGCAAGCGTGTGGAGCCGCAGGAAGGCCTCGGCCTTCGGTCGCGGGCGGGCCGTCTGCACGTACCTGCGTAGCGAGCGCAAGCTACCTGTGTAGCCGCGTTCTCGAAGCATATCGAATAGTCTCGTCGCCACCAGTCGTGGATAGCTAGTGAGCGTCTCGTCTACGAAAGACGTGTAGGGCTCGATCACTCGGGCTGCGGTGCGCGCCACGCAAACTGGCGCGGGCCCGAGCGGTCCGATCGCCCGCGCGACGACATCCGGGTGAACGCCGAGCTGCGCCGCGATCGTGCCTCGCTTCCAGTGCTCGGCGAAGAATAGCCGGCGGATCTCTGTCTCCGTGTCCTTCGATACCGTCATCGCGACACCCGCGTGTGCAACCCGAGCTGTCGTAAATCGCGAAAGTCAGCGCGACCTCCCAGGCGGCGGGGGCGACGCCCGTCCCGGATCGCGATCCCCACCTCGTAGTGCAGAGTCCGCTCGCCGAATCCGAGTGCGTCGAACAGTCCCATGGCGCAGCCACCGTCCGGCGCGTCCGCATACAGCACAACGGAGAGTGGCTCCTGGTGCCAAAGTGAGAGTCCCTCGAGCAACGTCGCTGCTGCACGGTGGTGCATCGAGGCAGCCGGGCCGAGCACCGCCCGCATCATCTCGCCCTCTGGCCCCGTTGCCAGCACCCGAACTCGCCCTGCTTCCGGCGCCAACG
>JACDGR010000431.1 GCA_013821525.1 Actinomycetota bacterium | reverse complement strand
GCATCGGGCAAGCCTAGAGCGAACATGTGTTCGTGTCTAGTCTGGGCGGTCGGACCGGCGCGAAATGGCGAATCCGGTCAGGATCTCCCGCACGACGCGCTCCGCGACGAGGGCCGTGATGTCCGCCGAGCCGATCCCGCTCGGCAGCACCTCGACCACGTCGGCGCCGACGATCTCGGCCCGGGCGGCGATCTCGCGGACGGCCCAGAGCAGGTCGAGCGAGGTCATCCCGCCCGGCTCGGGCGTTCCCGTCCCCGGGGCGAAAGCCGGGTCGAGCACGTCGACGTCGACGGTCAGGTAGACCGGCCCCGCGCCGACATGTTCGAGCGCGGCGACGACGATCTCGCGGATCCCCCGGTCCCGAACGTCGTGCATGAAGAAGCTCGCGATCCCCTGCTCGCGCTGCCACGCAAACTCGGTCGGCCCGGGCCAGTAACCACGCAGACCGATCTGCGCGTACCGCGAGCCGGGGACACGCCCTCCGTCGACAAGCCTGAACATCGGCGTCCCGTGCGAATGCTCGACACCGAACACCTCGCGGCCGGTGTCGGTGTGCGTGTCGAAATGGATCAGCCCGACTGGACCGCGCCGAGCGGCAATCGCCGCGATGCACGGCTCCGTGATCGAATGGTCGCCGCCGAGGATCACGGGCAGTGCACCCGCGTCGACAGCCTCGCCGACGAGCTGCTCGATCGCAGCGTGTGTGCGCAGCGGATCGGCCGGTACAACGGCGGCGTCGCCATAGTCGACGATCGCGAGGTCGGCGAACGCGTCAACCCCCGCCTCGAGGTGCGGGCCGGGCGGGCACGACGCAGCGCGAATCGCGCGCGGCGCAAATCGCGTCCCGGGCCGGTCGGAGACGAGGTCATCCGTCGGGGCGCCGATGATCGCAACGTCGACGCCCTGGAGGTGTTCGGGCTCCTGCGCGAGCGGCGCACCGCCGAAGGAGAGGAACCCTGCGTAGTCCGGCTTGTCCGGTAGCGGCCGCCAGCGCTTCTGCGGGTCGATCACGCGCCGACTATCCCACAGATACGGAGCGGAATCCGCCCACGATCGTCGCGATCACCTCCCGTTCGGCGGAGGCAACCGCGGCCGTGTCGTCCGGCAACTGGCCGAGCACCCAGCCGGTGAGCACCTCCTCGAGCGCGCCGTAGAGCATCCAGGCAGCGAGCTGCGTGTCGAGCTCAGCGCGAAATGTCCCCTCGGACTGGCCACGCTCGATGATCCGCCGGAGGCTTGCGAAGGCCTGACCGATCTCGTCGAGCTCGTCCTGGATGTGCGGGCTGCGGGTCACCTCGCGCACGAGCAGACGCACCAGGTCGGGGTCGTCACGCCACGAGCGAAGGACGATCTTGACCACGAGATCGAGCTGATCGGCGGCCGTCTCCCCCGTCTCCTCGGCGAGCGCGACCGCCGCCAGCAGCCGCCCCCACGCCTCTCGGAAGACCGCCTCGAGAACGGCGTCCTTCGATCCGAAATAGTGGTAGACGAGGCCGTAGGCGACGCCCGCCTGAGCGGCGATATCGCCCACGGGAGATGCCTCGTACCCCTGTCGCGCAAACACCCGGACCGCGGCCTCGAGGATCAGCTGCCGCTTGTTGTCGGGCGCCATCGGCCGGCAGAGCCTACGGCTTTCCTGGCGGTTTCGGACGATCGACGGCACCATGCGCGCGGTGAAGGGTCGCCGCCCGAGACTTCTCGCGTGCTTTGCCGTGCTCTGCGCCGCCATGTCGCTGCCGGCGGTCGCCTTCGCCTCCGTGATCCTCGGTGACAGGGACGTCGACCGGCCGACGCTGAAGGTGAACGCGGGGGGTGTCGCGCTCGTCGAGTACCGCACGAAGGCGGGGCTCAGCCGCCACGTTCTGCTCTGGGGCGCTGTGAACGCGCTCGCGAACCCGACGCTCGGCGCGACGCAGCAGACGTTCAAGCTCGACTACTCGGGCGGCTGGAAGAGCCGCCAGAACGCCGCCTTCTGGAAGACCTTCAAGGATCGGTGCTCTGCCTATGACGGGCCCGCGCTGCCGTTCTTCGTTGCCGGCTGCAAGGCGGCCGACGGCTCGTACTGGGCGTTGCAGGCCTGGCAGCGGAATCTCCCGATGCGGGGCTTCGACCCGTGGAGGCCCGATCAGAGAGCGTTCGAGCTCCACGTCTCACACTGGACCGGCGAGCTGCCGGTGCTCGAGATCTACCGCCATTGGACGTACGGCGAGGTGCAGCAAGGCTTGTTCGGGCGGCTGCTCTACCAGGGCCGGCAGGTCTACGGCACGCGCACGTCGTCGGCGAGCGTTACGGACGTCTGGGCGCGCAACGTCTACATCGACACGTTCGACAGCGACTACGGCCCGGGCTGGCGACATGACACGGCGATCGGAACGCATCCGCGGAACGGCGGCTTCTGTTACTCGTTCGTCCCTCAGGCTCCGCCGCATGGCTACCCGAGCACGAAGCCGAACGGCAACGGCCTCGGCACGCAGTTCCGGGTCACGGCGATCGGCCCGGGCGTGACCCCGATCGTCCAGTGGGTCGGCGTGAAGCTCGCAGCGCACGACCAGGCACTCCAGGGAGCGGCGACGCAGCAGTTCGACCAGATCCTCGGCGGCGACGCCCACTGCGCACCCGAGCGCTGACGCATACGACGCCCTCCGCGCGTGCCCAAGGCGGGCGTCTGAGCCCAAGCCGCCGCGTTCGAATCGGACGCGTCCCAGGAGTGCCCCCGTAACGGTGCCTGGCACCGTTTTTGGGGTGCCCTGCGGGTTGTCGCGAAGGTGTGACTTTTCTTCCACAGGCTCGCGGGAGGCCCCTGGGCATGCGATTCT
>JACDGR010000430.1 GCA_013821525.1 Actinomycetota bacterium | reverse complement strand
CGTCCGATCCGCAGCTGGGTGTAGGAAGGCCCGTCGGTGATCCCGAGCGCGGCGACCGCGCGCTCCGCCACTCCGAGCGCAGCAGCGGCGTGGCGGCTTGGCCAGACGTGTGCGAGCGCGACGCCGAAGGCGGGCGCGTCGGCGACGATCCGGTCGTTGACGGCAAGGCCGCTGAAGGTTCCGCCGACCGAGAAGCCGACCACCGTCACCTCCGGGCCGCCGACGAGCTCCTCGACGAGCGCGAGCCCGCTCCGAGCGGCACCACGCGCGAGGTCGATCGCGGCCGGCAGGCCGGCCGGGTCGAGAACGAGCGACAGGCCCTTCTGGCCCTGGCGATCGGGCGCCTTGACGACGACCGGCCCCGCCACCTCGGGCGGCGCGTCGTCGCCGCCAACCGCCCAGGAGCGCGGCTGTGGGATCTCTGCTGCGGCGAGCCGCTCGCGCTGGCGCAGCTTGTTCGTTGCGAGCACCGCCGTCTGCGGGGTGATCGGATGCGGCAGGCCCGCTCGCTCGCTGATCCGCGCGGCCACGCCGACGGGCCAGTCGGTGCCCGGCGAGATGATCCCGTCGATCGCCATCGCTCCGACGAGGCGCTCGATCGCCGGCTCGTCCTCGGTCGAGAGCAGGCAGCGCCGGTCTGCGAAGCGGAAGCCGGGAGCGCCCGGATCGCGGTCGACGACCGCCGTCCAGATGCCGAGCGCGCGCGCCGCCTCGAGCAGTCCGAGCTGTGCGGGACCGGCTCCTAGGACGAGTAGGCGCGGGATTCCCGAGCCAGGATCGCTCTCCACCACGCCTCATTGTCGCGATACCACGCGACGGTGCGCTCGAGTCCTTCAGCGAACGACGTGCGCGCCCTCCAGCCGAGGAGCTCGGCGGACTTGTCGGTCGAGCCGATGTGACGGTCGACCTGGCCGAGACGCTCAGGCACGTAGAGCTTCAGCTCGGCGGGCTTGCCCAGCACGTCGAGGACGAGGTCGGCGATCTCGGAGACCGAGATATCGACTCCGGTGGCGACGTTCAGCACCTCGCCGGCGACCCGCTCGATCGGCGTCTCGATCATCGTCTCGATCGCTTCCGCATGGTCGGTGACGTACAGCCAGTCGCGCGACGCGTGACCGTCACCGTGGATCGTCAGCGGCTCGTCGTCGAGCGCCTGCGTGATGAAGCGCGGCACGACCTTCTCGGGATGCTGCCGCGGTCCGTAGTTGTTGAACGGGCGCACGATCACGATCGGCAGGTCGTAGGTCGTCCAGTACGAGTACGCGAGACGGTCTGCGCCGGCCTTGGTCGCTGCATACGGCGAGCGCGGCTTCAACGGGTGCTCCTCGTCCATCGGGGCCGCCTCGGCGGTGCCGTAGACCTCGGAGGAGGAGATCAGGATGAAGCGCTCGACCGGCGTCTGGCGAATCGCGTCGAGCAGGATCTGCGTGCCCTCGACGTTGGTCGTCACGAACTCCGATGCGCCGTCCTCGATCGACTTCTCGACGTGCGACTCGGCCGCCGCGTTGACGATCACGTCGACGCCCTCCACGAGCTGCCGCACGAGCGTCTCGTCGCGGATGTCGCCGTGGACGAAGGAGAGGCGAGGGTGGCTCATCACGTCGGCCAGGTTCTCGAGGTTGCCGGCGTAGGTGAGCGCGTCCAGCGTCACGACCTCATACGAGGTCTCTTCGAGCAGATGGCGGATGAAGTTCGACGAGATGAACCCTGCGCCGCCGGTGACCAGAACGCGTTTCATAGCTCCTCTTCGATCGTATAGAGCGGCCTGCCTTCGACATCCCGCTGTACCCGTCCGAGCGACTCCCCGATCAGCGCGAGGACGAATCCCTGGATGCCGAGCACGAGAACAATGCCTGCTCCGGCGAAAAGCGGCCCGGGGAAGTTCGCGTTCGCGATCCAGTAGACGACGCCGTAGACCCCGAGCGCTGCCGCAGCCACGCTGCAGACGAGGCCGAGCGTGACCCCGATCCACTGCACGGGTTGGGGCCAGAAGCCGGCGACGACGTGCAGAGCGAGCTGGACGAGGCGGATCGGCGAGTAGCGCGATCCCGACTGGGCGGCCGCGTGCGCGACGTCGACCTCCTCGACCGAGACGCCGGAGGAGAGCACGAGCGCCTTGGTGAACTTCTGCCGGCCGATCGAACCGAGCATCGGCTCGATCGCATCGCGGCGGTAGCCGTTGAAGGCACAGCCGAAGTCGGAGATCGTGACGCCGGTGAACTTGCGCAGCAGGCCGTTGATCACGCGGCTCGGCATCGTGCGGCCGGGCGAGTCGCGGCGCGCAACGCGACGGCCCGACGCCACGTCCGCGCGGTCGAGTGCGGCGAGCAGCTTCGGGATGTCCTCGGGCTCGTTCTGCAGGTCGCCGTCCATCGTCACGATCCGCGCTCCGCGTGCGCGCACGAGACCGGCGTGCATCGCGGGATGTTGGCCGAAGTTCCGCTTGAAGCGCACGGCGCGCACGCGTGGGTCGGTTTCGTGCAGCGTGCGCAGCCGCTCGTAGGTGCCGTCGGTCGAGCCGTCGTCGACGAAGATCGCCTCCCAGCTGCGGCCCTCGAGCGCAGCGCTGAGGCGACGATGCAACTCGTCGACGGCACCCTCCTCGTTCAGCATCGTGACAACGACGGAGACATCCATGCGCGTGACCCTATCCCGGCTGCGCCGCTCTCGGACGCGGTCTCGCACCTCGGGATCACATCACCCTAACGCGCGGTTCGTAAGGTCGCGGCATGTGGTCTGAAGGTGACCGGATCGTGTTGCGCGAGGTGCTGAACGACGGCCGTTGCTGGCTCGAGACCGGCGTGCGCGTCCTCCGGGAC
>JACDGR010000429.1 GCA_013821525.1 Actinomycetota bacterium | reverse complement strand
AGGAATCCGCCAGCCGTCGTCTTTTACAACGAGACCCACAACGCCCTCCCTCGTCGAATTTCAGCAACGAGGTCGGACTTCGCTACCCACCGGCGGGTCCCTGCCTACCGCAATAGGCTCTTAGCTTCAGCTCGAGACGACCTCCGTCGTCACCCGAGTCGTTCGAGCACGTAGCCGCGCGTCTCGAGGGCACGGCAGAGCTCGGAACAGTGATCCTCGTTCCGAGTGACGACCGTCAGCTCGACCTCCGTTTCCGCGACGTGCACCGCCATTCCCTCGCGGTGATGCTCGACCGAGACGACGTTGCCGCGCTCGGCGGCGATTCGCTCGAGCAACTCGACGAGGGCGCCCGGCCGATCCGGGATACGCGTGCGCACGACGAGATAGCGGCCGGCGAGCGTCAGGCCGCGGCGCATCACCGAGATCAGCAACGTCGGGTCGATGTTGCCACCGGAAAGCAGTGCGCAGACCTCACCGGATCCGCCCGCCTGCCCCGCGAGCACGGCGGCGACCGACGCGGCACCGGCTCCTTCGACAACGAGCTTCGCGCGCTCGAGCAACAGAACGATCGCCTCGGCGATCTGCTCGTCCTCGACGTGCACGATGTCGTCGAGCAAGTCGTCGAGAATCGACATCGTCAAGGTGCCCGGGTGCTTGACCGCGATCCCGTCGGCAATCGTGCCGTGACCCGTCTTCCCCGCCTCCACGCCAACGATCCGCACGGAGGGCCGCAGCTCGCGCAACGCGATCGCGATCCCGGCTGCCAGTCCGCCGCCGCCGATCGGCAGCAGGAACGTCTCGACGTCGGGCAGCTCCTCCGCCAGCTCGAGCCCGAGTGTTCCTTGCCCGGCGATCACTGCTCCATCCTCGAAGGCGTGCACGAACGTCGCGCCGGTCTCGGCCGCACGCGCCTCTGCCTCGACGAGCGCCTCGTCGAAGCCGCTGCCGGAGAGAACCGTCTCGGCGCCGTAGTTGCGTGTGGCGTCGACCTTCGCCATCGGCGCGTCCTGCGGCATGAAGACGGTCGCCTTGACGCCAAAGGTGCGCGCGGCCCACGCGACCGCCTGGCCGTGGTTGCCGGCGCTGGCAGCGATCACTCCGCCCGCTCGCTGCGCGTCGTCGAGCGTCGCGAGCTTGTTGACTGCGCCGCGTACCTTGAACGCACCCGTGCGCTGTAGGTTCTCCGCTTTCAGCCAGACCCTGCGCCCACTGCGCCGGGAGAGTGAGTCGGATCCGTAGACCGGTGTGACCCGAGCGTGGCCCGAGATGCGCTCGCGTGCAGCCCGGATGTCGTCGAGAGTCGGCCTCGTCAATGCCCTGCGCCGTCCCTCTCACCCATGTGGAACACCCGCTCGAGGATCTCACGAACAGCCGTCAGTGGGTCGAGCTTCCGGGCCTGCACCTCGTCGAGCAGGCGCCGCAGCTCGAGGTCGTCGCGCACGGCATGCTCGAGGTGTCGGCGCGCTCTCGTCGAGGCGACCTGGAACACCTCCTGCGCCAGGTTGCTGCGCCGGCGGCGCTCGAGCTCGCCGTCTGCCTCGAGCCAGGCGCGATGCTCGCTGATCTTCTCCCAAAGCGACTCGATGCCCTCGCCGCGTACCGCCTCTGTCAGCACGATCGGCGGCACCCAACCCTCGTGCGGCCCGAGCGAGAGCACCTGGCGCACCTCGTTGAGCATCGTCTTTGCGAGCGGATGATCCATCTTGTTGATCGCGATCACGTCCGGGATCTCCATGATCCCGGCTTTCAGCGCCTGGATCGAGTCGCCCGAGCCGGGCATCAGCGCCAGCACGACGGTGTCGGCGATCGACAGCACCCCCACCTCGCTCTGCCCGGTGCCGACCGTCTCGAGGAACACGAGGTCCTTGCGCGCGGCATCGAGGACGAGCAGCGACTGCAGCGTCGTCTCGGCCAGGCCGCCGAGATGGCCTCGGGTGCCCATCGACCTGATGAACACGTCGGGGTCGAGAAAGTGCTCGGTGAGGCGGATCCGGTCACCGAGGAGCGCCCCCTGCGTGAAAGGGCTCGAAGGGTCGACGGAGATGACGCCAACCGTCTCGTCCTGACCGCGGACGAGCCGGATCAACGCGGCGAGCAGGCTCGACTTCCCGACCCCGGGCGGCCCCGTGAGACCGATCGCATGTGCGTGGCCGGTTTCCGGATAGAGGTCGCGGACGACCTCGTACGCGAGCGGGTCTCCGTTCTCGACGAGCGTGATCGCCCGTGCGAGGGCACGACGGTCGCCGGCCCGCACCCCTGCCGCGAGAGTCTCGCGAGTCCAGTCACGGCGCCCGGCCACGACCGGGAAGACTACGCGCTCGCTGCGGCTTAGACCGGGTGCCTGGCGGCCAGCGCCGATTGCTCGCGGATGCCGCGTGAGAGGAGGTATGCGGTGACCGAGCCGGATGCGAGGAACATGGAGGCGACCGCGTAGGTCCAGCGGGGCCCCGCCAACTCGGTGAGGGCGCCTGCGGTGACCATCGCGATGCCGAGCAGGGCGTTGTGTGCGCTGATGATCAGCGTGAACGCGCGCCCGCGCAGCCGGTCGATCGTGTAGCGCTGAACGATCAGCACGGTCATCGGGAAGGTGAGCCCGTTACCGAACCCCGCCAGCACCATCGCTCCGGCGGCGAGCCAGATGTTCGCCGCGAGAGCGGCTCCGAGGACGCCTGCAGCCCACGGGACGAACGCGAGTGGATAGACGGACGCAACCTCCCGCCGCTCGAGCAGCGACGCGCTGGCTAGGCTGCCGACCACGAGGCCGACTCCGGTCGCAGTCCAGAGCAGCCCGTATCCGAACGCGCCGCGGTGCAAGGCGCGCTCG
>JACDGR010000428.1 GCA_013821525.1 Actinomycetota bacterium | reverse complement strand
GCTGCCGCGAGCGCCAACTGCTGACGCCGGTCCCGCTCACGAATAGTTGCAACCTCCTTTTGTACCGAGGCGAGCAACGTGCGACGCTCCGCGAGCATGCTGCCGATCTGGGCTCGATTCGTCTTCAGCTGTGAGAGTGCCACCACCCGCGCATGAGCAATTCCTTGCAGCTTTGCGCGCGTCCGGCGCAAGCGCTCGGCCGCTCGGGTGACGGACTTGACGAGCAGGGCGTCGCTCGTCGCGACGTCATGAGCGGCCTGAAGGCGGTCGAGCATGTCACCGAGGCTGGTGCTTCCGACGACGACGTCGATCGTCGTGAGCGTTTGCCCCTCGTACAGCGCCACGGTGCGCTGCTGCAATCTCCGCTGTGCGCGGTGACTCTGCCTCTCCGCAACGACCAGCGCGTTTCGGTTGCGGTCGAGTTGCACGCGGGTTCGACTGAGCTCCACGCGAGCGCCGTCCCACGCCTCGGTCACCTGCTCGAAGCGTCGGTCGAGAGCGCCGACCTGTGCGATCACCGCCTGCGCGCGGGCTTCCTTCGCGCGCAGCTGGGGGCTGGGGCCGCGAGCCGCTGCCGACGAGCCGCCCACGAGCAGGGCCACGATCAGTGCGGCGGCAGCCGAGACCGATATGAAAGTCGCGCGTCTCATAGTCGCCCCGAGGGCACGACGTCCATCTTCGCAGACGCTCACGATCATCCTCTTTCTACCGCGCGGCGTTTGACAGAGCCCGGAACCGACCTCATCCACGCCGCACTCGACGACGCCGGCACACAGCAGGCAGGCATGATCGGCGACAAAACGGCGCTCACCACGGCCTGAGAGACGCCCCGAATCAATCGGGCGCAAGCACGCTGGACCAGGCGGGCGTTCTTCCGTCGCTCGTGTCGTCGTCGTTCGTCGGCGACGAGCCCTCAACGCTGCGGTAGCGCAGGCAATCCTGCAATGATCGGCGCGTGAGCTACGAGATCGCGAGCATCGATGAGATCGACGAGGTCAGCGACGGCCGCTGTCCGTTGCGGCCCGTTCGACACCACTTTGGGATCTCGTCCTTCGGTGTCAACGTTTGGACAGGGAAGGCCGTCGGCGATCGGATCATCAACGAGCACGACGAGGCGGGAGAGCATGAGGAACTTTACCTCGTCCTTGAAGGCCGGGCGGCGTTCCAATTGGACGGAGAGCGGCGAGAGGCGAGCTCCGGAACGTTCGTCTTCGTCAAGCCGGGCATGAAGCGAACCGCGTTCGCCGAAGAGGCGGGTACGTCGATCCTCGCGCTCGGCGGTATGCCTGGGAGGGCGTACGAGGCGAGTGGCTTCGAGGTCTGGGCGCCGATCACTCCGCTCTACCAAGCGGGGCAGTACGCCGAGGCCGCTGATCGCGGCCGCGAGGTCGTGGAAGCGCACCCTGAGTATTTCGGCCCCCTTTACAACCTCGCCTGTTGCGAGAGCCTCGCCGACCGTCCGGCGGACGCGATCGGCCACCTGCGGCAGGCCTTTGAACGGTTCGGAGAGATGCGCGAATGGGCAAAGACCGACACCGACTTTGACCCGATCCGGAACGAGCCAGAATTCAAGCAGCTCGTCGGCGAGTAGCCGACTTTCTTCGTAGAACCCGGGGCTCGTCCGCTGGCATGGTTCACCGCACCTTCAGGCGTCGTTCTGAACTCTGGCGCAGGCGAGCATCCATCGCATGAGGGGCGCTGGAAGGTCGCGCGGCGGCGGCTACTGGGTTGGCTCGCTTTGATCTCGCCGGGCTAGGAATAGGCGGATCCATGCGTCGCCGAGCCAGCGTTCATATCTGCGGGCCGACCAATGGCGTTGCCCGACGAGCAGGACGTAGAACTCGGGTGAGTTTGTTGCCCAGATCAAGTCGGCTAGCTCGTCGCGTGATATGCCTGGTCGGATTTCGCCGGTGGCCAAGAGGTCGTCTGCGAGCAGGCGCATGTTGTTCGCGCGGCGCTCGGAGATCTCCTGCCAGAGCGCTGCGAGTTCGGGGTGGAGCGAGCTTGCGTCACGCAGCGCAATGACTAGAGGCGCGAGGCGTGCGTGGATGCGCCGCATCGCGCGCGCATAAATCGTGAGCTTTGTCTGAGCGCTCGGTGCGGCGCGGATGCGTTGGACGTAGTCGCGGTCCTCGGCCGGCACACGCGCTCCCGTGCCTGAGATGGCCGCCTCGATCAGCTCGCGAACGATGCTTGGTTTGGTTCCGACGGCTGCGTAGACGGTGTCGACGACGACTCCGGCTTCGTCTGCGACCGCCTGCATGGTCATCCCCGCGTAACCACGCTCGACGAAGAGCTGGCTCGCGGCGGCGAGGACCGCCTGTCGGGTTCTTATGGCCGCCTCGCGGCGGGTCTGCGAGCTGTAGGGGCGACGCTTGACGGGATCATTCATCCGCTCTACATTCTAATTCATCCGATAGATATTCGGACGAATTGAAGGAGGGGTCAAACGTACGCATTCACACAAGACGTCCCGATCAGTGAGGAGATCCACAAGCGCATCATCGAGCGGATGGGACCCGAGCCGCTCGCGGGGCTCGTCGTCCACGCTGTGCTCGCAAACCCCGACGGAACGTTGCGCTATGTCGATGTGTGGGAGTCACGGGAGGCCTGCGACCGCGCGTTCGACGAGAGGATCCATCCCGCCGTGCGCGAGACCTTCCAAGAGACGGGATTCCGCCCTGCCGGCGAGCCGCCGCGGAACGAGGTCGCTGTCGTCGACGTGCTCCTAGGCGGCGGCGCCTGAGCGGCATCCGTCAGGGTGTTGTGAGACTTGGCGGGTCGGTCTGTCTGGGCCGGTGGCCAGGGTTGGTGTCGTCGTGTGGGTTGTGACT
>JACDGR010000427.1 GCA_013821525.1 Actinomycetota bacterium | reverse complement strand
ATGCGGTTCCACTCGAGAAACCCGTCGAGCGGATAAAAAAAACTCGTGTAGTGCTGCGTGGTCTTGTCGCGTCGGAGCCGGCTCCCGTGAAAGTAGAGGCCGTTGATCGTCGGCAGGGATGCGCGGTTGATGAGCGACAGCGGTGGCGTGAACGGCATTCGTCGCACCCGTGCGCTCGGCTCCGCATCGTGCGCCATCGAATGTCTGCCCGACAAGAAGATGCCGCGTGTCCGCGCGGCTTGCATCGTGCTGCAGTCGATCCAGGACACCGTGTATTCGTGGCTCGCAGACGCCGTGGCCGAGAGATCGAAAAACTCGTCCAGAGATTCGAAAACGGTGCTCTCGACGGACAACCAGGCACCTTCCACCTTGCGCAATCGCAGGCGCGCAGAAGAGATCACGCCGGTCAACCCGAGCCCAGCGACGGTGGCACGAAACCAGTCGGCTTGACGGTCGGGGCCGCAGACGATTCTCGAGCCATCGGTTCGCAGGAGCGTGAGTTGCTCGACGTGCTCGCCGAAACAGCCGTGGCTGTGGTGATTCTTGCCGTGGACGTCATTCGCGATCGCCCCGCCGACGGTCACGTACTGCGTACCCGGCGTCACCGACAGGAACCATCCCTGGGGGAGTGCCAGATCGATGATTTCTTTCAGCGTCACGCCGGCTTCGCACTCGAGAAGACCACTTGCTGCATCGAAGTCGATGAAACGGTCAAGGCCGCGAGTCAGCCAGAGGACGCCGTCCTCGTTCAGGCAGACGTCTCCGTAACTCCGGCCGTTTCCGTACGCAAGACCAGGGCCGCGAGACTGTGCAATCGTCCTCGCGGCGCTGGCTCTGCCTGTCAGGGCAACGACCTCGTGTGGAACTGAAGTGACACGGCCCCAGGAAGAGACGTTTTGCGTTACCACGGCATTGCGGCTACGAGCATCACCCCGACGAACGCCCCAATCGAAAGAAGACTCAAGCGATCACTCACAGCGAAGACCACCGGGTCGTCGTGCATCTCACCACGATGTGCCTTCACCCACATTCGGGTGACCCAATACAAGAGGATCGGAACGGTGAGCCAGACGATGTTCTGGTGCGGATACATTCGGGCAACCGAATCGCCGTTCAGATACAGCGCCATCACGACCACAGCCGAGAAGCCGGAGACGATGCCGAGCATCTCGATGAGGGGAAGGTCAGTGATGAGGTAGTCGCGTCCGTGGGTCCGATCTCGCCCCTCGTTGAGCACTACCTTCAGCTCCGAGTACCGCTTCACGAAAGCCAGGCTGAGGAAGAAGAAGATGGAGAATGCCAACAACCAGAAGCCGGGCCACATGCCAGCGGCTGCGCCACCCGCGAGGATGCGCAGCGTGTAGAGAGCGGCCAAGGCCAACGCGTCGACAAGGATCTTTCGCTTCAGGAGAAACGTGTAGAGCAGGGTCACCGCCAGGTAAACAGCGAGCCACGCGTCGAAAGCCGGTGACGCGTACCAGCCGAGCCAGAAAGCCGCGATCAGCGAGGCTGAGCCTACCGCCAAGCCGGTCAGCGGTGACAACGCTCCGGAGGCGAAGGGCCTCATTCGCTTGCGCGAGTGGCGGCGATCGCTTTGAAGGTCCATCAGGTCATTGACGATGTACACCGATGAGGCGCACAGGCCGAATGCCAGAAAGGCGAGGATCGAGGAGCTCAGCAGGGCGATTTCGGTGATGCGGTGGGAGCCGAGCAGGGGCAGGAAAACGAGAAGGTTCTTCGCCCACTGATGCAGCCGCATTGCCGCCAGCGAGGCCTTGACGGAGGCTGCCGGCCGGTCGAATTCACGCTCGATCGAGGCAACTCGCATTGCGGTTCGGCGAACGCTCGGAACGACGGCCACGAGGATCGCCCGACGCGCCTGCGCCCACACCGGCACATCGTCGTGCGAATTGCCGACGTAATCGAATCCCTTGGCTCCGAAACGCTCCACCAGGAGAGCCGCTTTTCGATGCGAAGAGACGTTGGTGACCCCGTCGCTGGCGATGACTTCGTCGAACACGCCGAGGCGCTCGGCAATCTGATTCACGAACTTCGCATCGGAGGCCGAGCAAAGGATCACCTTTCGCCCTTCGGCTCGGCATTGTCGGATCCATTCCAGAACCTTGGCGTCGACGGGAAGCGTTGCGATGTCGAGATCGACGCGTTGCGCAATCTCTCGCTTCAAGCGAGCCTTGCCACGAGCCAACCAGAGAGGCAATCGAAACGCCGCCCATGGGCTGTCTCCCAACAGACGAAGGGTCGACTCCTGCAGCACGTCGCAACGCAGGAGCGTGCCGTCGAGATCCACCACGAGGGGCAGGCCGAGGTAGGCGACCTGGCCGACACGGCCGTCGCGTGTGATACGGGTGGGGCTTAGGCCGGGGCCCTGCCAAACGTCGGCTTCGGCATGCGGCGCGCGAGAAAGGCCATCCACCTCGGCACTGGGAAGGGCGCTGGATGGCGAGCTCATTTGCCGGACCGATGAACCGATGTTCCGTCGCGCATTGCGTTCTCGGTCAGCTCGGCGAGCTTGCCGCCGAGTTGCAGGCTTTCGGAGATAGACCGGTCCTCGGGGTAGTAGTGCGAGGTGTCAGCAAAAAACAGGCCCTGGATCTTGCTTTGCATCGAAGGCATCAGCGCGAGAAACCCGGGCGTACACACAGTCTGGGCGTAGTCGTATCTGGACGCGGTCGCCGCAAGGACGTCGGAGTCGAGGAAGTCGCTCCTGATGAGCTTCATGTATTGCACGGTTTCGTCTATGAACGCCTGCTTGTCCCGACGATACTTCGCGTGCGTCAGAGGCATGTAGTACGGGGCGTAGATCACGGTGCTGCCATCCAG
>JACDGR010000426.1 GCA_013821525.1 Actinomycetota bacterium | reverse complement strand
GATCGGTGCGCTCGAGCATGAGGACAACAGGCAACTCGCGGCTAGAGCGTCTGCCACTCCCAGAGATGGCGAGCATCTGCCAGTTGTACGAGAATGCCGTTGAGCCGCGATGTCAGCCGCGCATGAGCCGCTCGACGGTGCAACGCGCGACGTCGACCTGCTCGCGGCCGAGCTGCCGCCACACCTTCTCGGCGCGTAGACGGCGTAGCTGTCGTGCCACACGCGCTGGATCTGCGGACGCAGCTGTTCATCGCGCTTCTCGCGCCCGGGACGGCGGTCCGGATCCTCAGCGCGAGCACGGCGCTGGTAGTACGTCGACGGAGCAATCGGCGGTACGTTGCAGATCGCTCGACCCCGTATTCGTCGCGATGCTCGTCGACGAACGCCATCATCACCTCGGTCGGCGGTCGAGCTCCGCCTGGGCAAAATACGCCGACGCCTTGCGTAGGATCTCGTTGGCCCGCTTCAACTCGCGCACCTCGCGCACCTCGCGCACCTCGCGCTCCAGGTCCTTCATCCGCTCGCGCTCGCTCGTCGTCAGCCCGGGCCGCTGACCGGTATCGCGCTCGGCTCGCCGCACCCACTTCCGCAGCGTCTCCCCCGTGCAGCCCATCTTGTCCGCGATCGATACGATAGCCGCCCACTGCGACTCGTGCTTGTCCTGCTGCTCGAACACGAGCCGAACTGCCCGCTCGCGCATCTCCGCCGGAAACGTATTCTGGCGTCCCATTGCTCCAATCCTCTCAAGGCTAGGAGCTCCGGGAAATCCGGGGCGGTTTAGACTGTCACCGCGCTCGACGAACTCCCCTGCGCACAATGTTGCGACCTGCTTCGCGACCTTTCCCGCAGGCGTGCTCGATTCAGCGTCGCGAGGGTCTTGTCCGCCAGAAGTTCCGAGTCCTTGAGACTGCGCTCGATGCGTCGGCTCCGGCGCTCCTGGAGTTCGAGCTCACGAGATGGTGGAGGTAGCGCTGTGACCGATCAACGACGCCGTGATGCGAGATCCGGACGCGTTCGTGTACGGTCGAGGCGCGGAAGGCACCACGCTATCCGGCGAGCGTGGCCTTGAACGCCGCCGGAGTGAGCTGCTCGACGGCGAGACCGAACTGATCGCGATGGGTGCCCAGGCGCTCAAAGGCCCAGGTCAGGTAGGCCTGGCATGGGACGCCAACGGCGCGGCACGTGGCGATGATGCCGAGCAGGACGCAGGCGCGGTGGGCGCCCTCGGTGCTTCCGGCAAATAGCATGTTGAGGCGGAGCTTGGCGACGTTCTGAAATTCGCGCTCGGTCGGCGAGTTATCTATCGGAACGTCTGGATCGTCGACGAAGCGGGTGAGCGCGGCCCAGTGGTTCTTGTAGTAGGCGACGGCGGTGCGGAGCGGGTCCGACGGCAACAGCGTGGGCTCGACGGCAGCGATCCAGGTCGCGAAGTCGCCGAGGACGGGTAGGATGTGCAGTTGTCGATGCGCGAGAAGGTCGTCACCGACGAGACCACGTTTTCGCGCGTCGTCCTCGGCGACGTACATCGCGGCGATGAACGCGCCACCCTCGGTGGCGAGTATGGGCTGCGTGGCTTCGGCGTCTCGGTACTTGCGCCTTCCATGAGCATTACAACCTGCCTCGATCACGCGGCCGGTCTTGTAGACCGCGTTGAAGCGATGCTCGGCGTCGGCGGTGAGCGTGCCGACAAACGACGTGAGCTTGGCGACGACCTCAGGGCTCGCCTTGGTGGGCTCGTATTGGAACACCGCGCGGGTGTCGTCGCGATACAGCTCGAGGTACCCATCGTGCGCGGCGGGGAGGCCAGGCACGAGCACCTTGAGCCCCGTGCCGTCAGTCGCCATCCACGAGCCGGCGAGGAGCTGCTTCCAGTGCGCGCCGTCGACGGGTGCCAGCAGATCCGCCGCGCGTTCGACGAAGTTGACGAGCGTGCCCATCGCGAGCGGGATGCCACGCTCGGCGAGGTCGCGGCGGATGCGATCGATGGGCGCGAGCAACCCGAACTTCTGGTGGATGAACCAGGCGAGCCAGTCACAGGTGACCTTGGAGCGATCGTAGGGCGCGGGCAGCGAGGCGGGCGTGGTGCGCGCGAGGCACGTGCGGCAACGACACGTGGTGCGCTTCACGACGCGGCGCCGCTGATGCTCTTTGACAACGTGCAGCTTCTCTTCGACGACCTCGTCGACGACGTCGAGCTGGGTCCCGCCGCACTGCGCGCACTGCGATGGGCGAAAAACGTGTTCCTCGACGGGGAGATGCGTCGGCAGCGGCTTGCGTCCGCTCGGTTTGGACGTGCGCGGCGTCTTGGGTGGCTTCTCGGGCAGCGGCGGTGGCGACGGGCGCGCGTCGAACGCGATCTTGGCGGCACCCTCCAGAGCGATGGGCGCGATGGCCACCGCTGGAGTCGTTGGCTTGCGCTGCTTGCGCTGGGCGACCGCGAGCAACTCGGCGACGCGCTCGTTGAGCTGGGCGATCTGCTCGATGAGCCCCGAGAGCTGGACGCGGAGGGCGGCGTTCTCGGCGCGCAGCGCTTCGATGTCGAGCTCGACGACCACCACGGCGCCACCAGATCTCACATCGGAGGACCGCTGTCGATCGTCTACGTGACCGGCACGCGCCGAAACCACCCCTTGCGCGAGGCGGTGAAGTCGATGCCCGCGAGCAACGACGCGAACGCGGCGCCGTCGATCTGGATCCGTGTGACGTCGTCGGGAAGCAGCGGAAGCTGAAAACTGCCGGCCTCGAGGCGCTTCGCCAGGATGCACCAGCCCGAGCCGTCGAACCACAGCGCTTTCGCGATCCGTCGCCGCTTGTTGAGGAACAAGTACAGGTGGCCGTCGACTGGAT
>JACDGR010000425.1 GCA_013821525.1 Actinomycetota bacterium | reverse complement strand
GTCTCGTCCCACACGGCCCGCGCGACGGGGTCGCCTAACCTCGCCGCAGCGGCGACGTCCTCGGCGCCGACGACGTCCAGCCCGCGCTCACGTGCGCGCTCGGCGATCGACGTGCCGGAGACGTACGCCTCCAGGCACCCCGCGCGGCCGCAGCCGTGGCAAGGGCGGCCGTGCCAGTCGACGGTCACGTGGCCGAACTCGCCGCCGTTGCCGGTCGAGCCGCGGTAGAGCCGGCCATCGATCACCGCACCGCCGCCGACCCCGGTCGAGATCGTCAGATAAACCATGTTCGCCGCGCCCATCCCCGCGCCCCAGCGATGCTCGCCCGCAGCCGCGGCGGTGCCGTCGTTCTCCAGCGTGACGGGCAGCTCGAACGCGCGCGCTGCTAGCTCGACAACCGGCACGTCGCGCCAGCCCGGCAGGTGCGGCGGCGCGACGAGGATGCCGCGCAGGGGATCGAGCGGGCCGCCGCAGCCGATGCCGACCGCGGACAACTCGGAGCCGTCGATGCCCGACTCGTCGACGACGTTGCGCCCGAGCTCGAACAGCCGCTCGAGCGTCGGCTCGGCACCCTCGTCGGCGCGGCTCGGCACGGCAGCGAACGAGAGCACGCGCCCCGCCCCGTCGACCACACCCGCTGCGAGCTTCGTGCCGCCGATATCGAGGCCGAGAACGTGCGCGTTCGCGGCTAGGCCCTCGCTGCCTGCGGCGGCCACTGCACCGACCATGCGAGACATCAGATGGTGGGGGCCACGGAATCGTCTGAACCGGGGCGCGAGCTGGCCGCTCTGGGGTGCCGCGACGTGCCGGTGACGAGGCTGGAGGCCTCGTTGCTGGCACGGCGTGGCACAGCGCCCGGCCGGTGGGGCCCGGCTCCGTCGGGGTCTGCCGGCCGGGCGCGGCCCAGACCGGTCAGATTGCGCATCCGGGCACGCGAGGACGTGGCCCCCACCATCAACCCTTACGCCCCTGGGTGGCGATCCCTTCGACGAAGTACCGCTGACCGAGGAAGAAGATGATGATCATGGGAAGCGTCGCGAGCACGGTTCCGGCAATCACCACCTGGTAGTCGCCGTGGCCGCCCGCGGAAGGACCGTACAGGTCGAGCAGGTTCTTGAGCCCGCGGGGAATCGTGAAGGTGTTGTCGGCGTGCAGGTAGATGAGCGACTTCTGCAACTCGGTCCAGCTCGCCTTGAACTCGAAGACGAACGTGACCACAAGCGCAGGCTTCGCGAGTGGCAACGCGATGCGGCGGAACATCGAGAAGTAGTTGTCGCCGTCCATGCGCGAGGCTTCGAACAGCTCGCGCGGGATCCCGAGAAAGAACTGGCGTAACAGGAAGATGTAGAACGCGCTGCCGAAGAGGTTCGACGCCCAGAGTGGGTACTGGTTGCGCGAGAGGAAGAGGAACGTTCCCTGCCCGGTGAAGCCGAGCTTGTTCCAGATCAGGTAGGTCGGGATCAGCGTCACGACGCCCGGCAGCATCATCGTGGCCAGCACGCACCCGAAGAGCGCGTTGCGCATCGGGAACCGGAAGTACGCGAAGCCGAACGCGACGAGCGCGCTCGAGATCGTGACCGTGAAGGCGGCGAGGAAGCCGATCCACATGCTGTTGAAGAACCACGTCGCGAACGGCGCCTTGTAGATCGTGTCGGCGAGCCCGCGGAAGACATCGAGATAGTTCGACGGATGGAAGTGCTTCGGGATCAGCTTGTTGTCGAACACCTCCTGCCGCGGCTTCAGCGATGCGCTGACCGCCCACAGGAACGGGTAGACGAAGAGCACGGTGCAGAACGCAAGGAACGCGTAGTAGAAGACCTGCGCGAGCTTGCTGCCGCTCGCGCGATACCAACCGCCTCCGCCTTCCGGGACGATTGGTGCCATCGGCGGCACCGCCTGCATCGGCCCCTGGGCTTGCTGCGGGCTTGCTTCGCTCATCCCTTGGACTGGCCCTCGTAGTAGACGAAGCGGCGGCTGACGACGATCTGGATCGCGGTGATCACGCCGATGATCAGGAATAGCAACCACGCGAGCGCGGATGCGTAACCGAATTTGAAGAAGCTGAAGGCCTGCTGGAAGATGTAGATCGCGTACATCAGCGACGCGTCGGTGCCGTACGGTGTCGATGCGTTGAAGAACGCGGTGTAGACCTGGTCGAACGTCTGCAGGCCCGCGATCGTGTTGATGATCACGACGAAGAAGATCGACGGGCTGATCATCGGCAGCGTGATGTCCCTGAACTGCCGCCACTTCGACGCGCCGTCGATGTCGGCCGCCTCGTAGAGCTGACGCGGGACGCCGACGAGAGCAGCGAGGAAGATGACGACGCTCGCGCCCACCCCCCACACCGAGATCATCAGCACGAGGCCGGGCTTCACCCAGTTCGGGTCGGTCGTCCAGAACGGCCCGTGGATGCCGATTCGGAGTAGCCCCGCATTCAGCACGCCGTAGGAGCCGTTGAAGATCAGCAGGTAGAGGATCCCGATCGCAACGCCGGGCGTCATCTGCGGGAGATAGAAGATCGTGCGGAAGATGCCGGCGGCGCGGCCCACGCGCGCGAGGACTGCTGCGAGGCCGAGGGCGACGATCACGTGCGCAGGCACCGAGAGCACCGTGAAGACGAACGTGTTGCGCAGCGCCGTGCGCACGTAGGGGTCGTGGTAGAGCGTGTGGTAGTTCGCGAACCCGACGTTGTGCGTCGTCTGAATGACGCTGTAGTCGGTGAACGAGAGGATCAGGCTCGCGATCATCGGCCCGGCCGTGAACACGACGAAGCCGAAGAGCCAGGGGCTCAGGAAGGCGAAGGCGGCCCAGGTCTCGCGCTTGCGAAACCCGCCACCCCAGTGCCGGGC
>JACDGR010000424.1 GCA_013821525.1 Actinomycetota bacterium | reverse complement strand
CCCGGTGCGACAGCGGATCTGGACAGCGCTCGGCCTCGCACTCCTTGGGCTCGCGTTGATCGTCAACGTCTTCGGCGGCGGCACCGCACTCTCGGCTTCAGGGGTGCTCTTCGCCCTGGGCGGCGCGTTCGCCTACGCGCTCTACGTGCTCGTTGGCGAGCACGTCGTCGGCGGCCGCGACCCCGTGTCCCTGCTCGCCTGGGGCTTCCTCTTCGCCTCCGTGTTCTGGGCCGTACTCGTGCCGTGGTGGACGTTCCCGCAGGGCGCTCTCAGCCGTGACACCTCCCTGCACGGCCACCTGCACACCGTGCATCTGCCCGTCTGGGCGCTCGCGACGTGGATGATCGTGCTCGGGACGATTGCCCCGTTCTTCCTGCTCGTGAGCGCGCTCCGCCACCTGAGCGCGACCCGCGTCGGCATCGTAGCGATGCTCGAGCCGGTCGCCGGAGCGCTCGTTGCGTGGGCCTGGCTCGGGGAGTCGCTCGGCGGCCTCCAGCTCGCGGGCGCCGCGGTAGTGCTCGTGGCGATCATCCTCGCTCAAACCGCCAAGTAGACGGAGCTTTCAGCAGGTTCAGCGTGGCCAGATCCCCCGAAAGGGGGATGCTTGCAAGCAGGGTCGCTGCCAGCTTGGCCCAATGCTCAGACTCCTGCTCGTCCTCGCCGCACTGCTCGCCCTCGCTATCCCGGCCCTCGGGTCCGCCGCCGCGACGAGGTCAGCCGCCGGCGTCTCCGCCCCCGAATCCGCTGTCCTGCGAGAGATGAACCGTGTTCGCGCTTCGCACGGACTGGCGCCACTGCGCGTCGATCGGCGCCTGCAGCGGGCCGCCCGCGCCCACACCCGCGCGATGCTCGCCGCGAACGCCTTCGTCCACGGATCGTTCGGCCCGCGCATGAACCGCTTCCGGGTCACCGGCTCGCTGATCGGCGAGAACCTCGCCTGGGGCATGGGAGACCGTGGCACCGCACGCTCGATCGTCGCCGCCTGGATCGCGAGCCCGCCGCACCGTGCGAACCTGCTCGGGGCGCGGTACCGCCGCATCGGAGTCGCCGATCTCGTCGGCCACTTCCAGGGCTACAACGGCGTCCGCGTCGTCACCGCCGACTTCGCCGGCTAACTTCTTACTCGCGCTCGAGGGCTGCGCGCAGCTCACCGAGCTTCTCGCGGCGTAGAGCGTCGCGCTCCCCGCGGCCGACCCGGTCGAGCAGGCCTCGTACGAGCGGAGCGAGCTCAACCGGATTGAACGGCTTCGTCACGTAGTCGACGCCGCCGAGATCGATGCCGCGCGCGCGATCCCGGAGCTCCGCCCGAGCCGTGAGGAAGATGATCGGGATCTCCTCCGTGCGCGCGTCGTCCAGGAGCTCCTCGGCGACCCGCCACCCGTCGAGCCCCGGCATCATCACGTCGAGCAGGATCACGTCCGGCGTCTCGGCGCGTGCCTTCTCGAGCCCGCTCGGGCCGTCGGCTGCTTCAAGGACGGCCATCCCCTCCGCCTCGAGGTTGACACGGCAGAGGAGCCTGATCGGCGCCTCGTCATCGATCACCAGAACCGTCACCACGCCCGGGGTTATGCCTCCACCGTCGGAAAACTCACACGTCCCTCCGCACGGGGCAGCTCGAACGCGAATCTCGACCCCCGACCTTCGGGAGAGTCGACCCACATCCTGCCGCCCATCTCGCGCACGAGCCCATGCGCGATGAACAGCCCCAGGCCCGTGCCGCTGGCCTGCGCGACGCCCCCGGCACGGTAGAACTTGGAAAAGATCCGCTCGCGCTCGGCCGGCGGCACACCGACGCCCTCATCCGTGACGGCGAGCTCGACCGAGTCTTCGACGAGACGTGCCGAGACCGTCACCGTCCCGCCGTTCGGCGAGTACTTGACCGCGTTCGAGACGAGCTGATCCAGGACCTGGCGCAGCTTGTCGGGATCCGCCTGCGCCGTCAGCGGTGCCGCCGGCAGATCGGCGACGATCAGATGGCCACTGCCGTTGACAGAAGCCTGTGCCCCCGTGACGACGCCGCCGACGACGTCTGCGACGTCTGTCGGCTCGAGCGTCACGGCGAGATCGCCCGTGTCGAGCCGAGCGACGTTCAGCAGGGCATCGACGATCGTCGTCAGTCGCTCCGACTCACGGGCGATGAACTCCAGGAACGTCTTGCGTTCGATCTCGCCGAATGCGACGTCCTCACGCAACAGCGTCTGCGCGAAGCCGTAGATCGAGGTCAGCGGGGTGCGGAGCTCGACGGAGACCGTCGAGACGAAGTCGGACTTCATCGTCTCGACCGCGTGCTCGGCCGAGATGTCGCGGAACGCGAAGATGCGCCCGGCGATCGCGCCCGACGGGTCGCGCATCAGCGCTTCGGAGAGCGAGAGCCACACGTCCTCGCCGCCGCGCGGGATCGCCACGAGCCGGTTTGTGCCGCCGTCGTCGGACTCGAGCTCACGCTGGAGCACCTGCAAGGGCGTCCGCCCGATCGCCTCGTCGGCGGGCACGCCCGTGATCTCGACTGCCGCACGGTTCCAGAGCACGACACGCCCGTCTCGGTCGACGGCCACGATCCCGTCCGCGATGTTCGAGAGGATCGCCACGCTCTGCTCTCGCTCGACGGCAACGCGCTGGTACAGCTCGGCGTTCCAGAGAGCGACCGATGCATTCGCTGCGAGGGTGACGAGCGCCTGCACCTCCTCGTGCCGCCAGATCCGAGGCTCGCGGCCGTAGACCGAGAGGACACCGTGCAGCGCGCCCTCGCGGGCGGTCAAGGGGACGCCGAGGTACGCGCGGTGCCCCGCGGCCAGCATCAGGTCGGATTCGGTCAGCGAGTGGTCGGTGCCGACGTCCTCGTGCAGGAAAGGCG
>JACDGR010000423.1 GCA_013821525.1 Actinomycetota bacterium | reverse complement strand
CGTGCCCGCGAGCTGCGGCCCCGAGCACGACGCCGTGCTCGGCGGCGAACCCCAGCGCCGCCTCGAGCACAGGCACCTCGTGCTCGTCGACTGGAACCTTCAAGACGGCGTCGTCGGGCAGCTCGCTGAACGCGCCCACGTCGGAGACGATCAACGGCTTGCCGAGCGACATTGCGCGAATCACTGAGCCTGATGTCTCACCCATCGTCGGATAGCGCAGGTTGACGAGCACGTCGCACGCTGCCATCAACGCCCACATCCGCTCCTCGGGAACGTAATCGAGGCGCTCGACTCCTTCCGTCAGCCCGAGCCGCTCGAGCCGCCGTCCGACATCGAAGCGCTCGCCGGCCGCGCCCGCGAGCAGCAGCCGAGCGCCTGGCCTGCTGCGCCGGAAGGCAGCGAACGCCTCGAGCAGCTGCGGAATGCGCTTGTTCATGTTCAGGAAGCCGAAGCAGCCGATCAGCGGGTCTCCGGCCACGTCGGTCGCAGTCTCGATCTCCGGCATCGGCCAGGCCGGGTGCGGAATGGGCCAGATGCGGCCGGTATAGCCGGCCTCACGCGCGCGCTCTCCGACATAGGCCGAGTGCACGATCAAGCCGCGCGCGCGGTCGAGCACGACTCCGGAGAGCGGGAAACGCTCGGGCTGCGTCTCCCAGAGCAGGGGCAGGAGGTTGTCGAGCACTCCGAGCCCGAGCAGCCTCCCTGCGACGCCGAGCTCGCGTTCCATCGCGTCGAGGTAGCCGCGTCCGTTGCCGCGGCCGATTGTGATTCCCGCGATCAGATGATGCAGGACGTACTCGTGCAGCACGACGACGCCGGGACGCTTCTCGAGCGCATCGACGATCCAGCCGTGCGCATCCGGATCGTTCCCGATGTGGTAGAGCGCGACGTCTGCAGCAGGCGCGCGGCGACCCTGCTCCGCGACCACCACGTCGACGTGCTCGCGAAGCGCCGGCAGCAGCAGCGCGGAATAGTCCGCGATCCCGGAGCGGGACGGCGCCATCGGCGAGTAGTAGGCGACGCGCATCAGCTCAGCAATGCGTCGACGCAGGCGTCCCACGTGACACGCTCGGCGATCACCTTGCCGGCGCGGCCCCAGGCGGTCGCATCGTCCGCATGCTCGTCGAGGTACACGCAGGCACGTGCAAGCGCAGCTGCCGTCGGCTCGACGACAAGACCCGTCTCGCGGTCGTGCACGACCTCGAGCGGACCGCCCGCGTCGACTGCCGTCAGCACGGGCTTCGACGAGAGGAATGCCTCGTACGGGACCATGCCGAAATCCTCGTCGACCGGCGCGTAGTAGACGGCGAGGCTCCGCGCGTAGAGATCGGCAAGCTGCTCGTCATCGACGCGCCCGGCGAACGTCACCCGCCCGTCCACGCCGGACGCGAGCTGTTCGAGGCGCTCGCGATCGGGGCCCTCGCCGGCAACGACGACACGCAGCGATGGCTCCGACCTCGCAGCCTCGATCAGGAGATCGATGCGCTTCGCGCGATCGAGCCGGTTGACCGAGAGAACGAAACCCTCCGACTCGGCCGTCCGGTAGGCGAGCGTCTGCGGCGGGTGCGGCAAGAGCTCTGCCTCGACACCGTTGTAGCGCTGCAGACGATCGGCGACGTTGCGCGATGTCGCGAAGACACGTCGGGCTTCGCCAAGCGCCACGCCGTCCAGCCGCTCGATCGCGCGACGCGTCGCGCGATCCTCCGGCGCATCGCTGAACTGCCCGAGCTCGGTCCCGTCGTAGTCGTAGGCCTGCCGGAACTGATGCAGGACCCAGGCGACCTTGTTCGGATGCCGGACGCAGTACGCCGGGAACTTCGTCGCGATCACACGGTCGATGGGGCGACCGTCGGACTCCGTCAGATCGACGAGCCGCCAGAGAAACGCCTGGTCGAGGACGCGGGTGCCGGGGTACCACTTGAACGGCACGGTGACGAGCTCGGCCTCGTGCTCGCGGGCGCGTAAGGCGTCCACGAGATCCTCCGCCATCAGCTCCGCACCGCCTCGCACGAATGGCACCTGCGGCGCCGCCACGACCACTCTCACGCTGCAGACCGCCTGCGGTTCACGTGAGCGCGCTCACGAGCCGCCCGGGTCGAGCCGCTCGAGCCGCCCGATGCGCTCGTCGAGGTCGTCGATCAGCTTCAAGGCAGCGTCGTTGAAGGCGCGCTGATCCGCGAAGGCCGGCTCGACGTACCAGCGCATCAAGCGCCGGAGGATGCCCTTGACGGGTCCGCCCTTGCCGACGATCGGCCGTTCGGCCGAGATCGGCCACAGCCGCTCGGCCTGGTCGCGAACCGAGAGTCGCACCTGCGCGGGAGGTACGTCGGCTGCGCGTGGGCCCGCGGCGCGCACCTCTTCCTTCAGCTTCGCGAAGAGGGCTGCGACGTCTGATTCTTCGGCCATAGCGCCGGAGTGTAAAGCGCGCGGGTTACGACGCTGTAAGAGGCTGAGTACGATCGGCGCCGATGGTCGGCATCTCGCTCCTGACGCTCGTGCCCGGAGAACTCGGAGGCAGCGAGACCTATGTGCGCGAGTTGCTGAGCGGCCTCGGGCGCGTGGGGCAGCACGACTACCGGGTTCTGCTCCCGCCGGTCGCGGCTGACGCGGCCGGTTCCCTGCCCTCGGAGGTAGCAACCGAGTACCGCAGCGCTCGCTCCGTCCCACAACGGCTCGCAGCCATGAGCGCCGCGACCTTGCGGCCCGGCCCGCTCCGGGCAAGGCTCGCAGCTGCGCGGGTCGTCCACTACCCGCTCACGCTTCGCATCCCGGCACTCGACAAGCCAACCGTTACGAGCCTGCTCGACGTTCAGCACCTGGATCTGCCCGGCATGTTCTCGCGCGCGGAACGCGCG
>JACDGR010000422.1 GCA_013821525.1 Actinomycetota bacterium | reverse complement strand
CCGCGAGGAGCTCGTCGTCGCAGACGCGCGGCCGACCGCGCGCTGGCGCGGTGAGCCGAACCCGATCGACCGCGTCCCGGGACGGATCCCGGGTGCGGTCAGCGCCCCGTGGAACGAGCCACCGCCCGCCTTGCCCGCGGGCGAGCTCGTCGCTTACTGCGGATCGGGTGTCACCGCCTGCGTGCTCCTCCACCGCCTTTTCCTCGACGGTCGCCCAGGACTGCTCTATCCCGGCTCGTGGTCTGAGTGGGAGCAGTATCCGGAGCTCCCGGTCGAACGTTCTGCGTAGGTGAGTCGCTTCTCACCGACGATCGCCTTCCTGGCAGTGACCGCGCTGCTGCTCGTCTACGGCAGGTACTCCCTGTCGTGGGTCGCCGGCCCGGTCGCGGCGCTCGCATTCTGGGCGCTCGAGCGCAGGTCGCGCGAACCGGGCGCGCCCGCCCCTGCGCGCACGACGGTCAGTCGCACCCCGGCGCCCGTCGACTAGCGGCTCTTGCGTCAGGCGGCAGCAGCGGTCGTGCTGCCGGTCGAGCCGGCGTATGGCGCGAGGTAGCGCTCCCAGCGATCCGGGATCTTCGGCGTCGCCAGGCGAATGAAGAGCACGGGCGCCGGCGGCCGCGGGCGAGACGGCAGCTCCATGTGAATCTCGTGGGGCAGGCGGTTGCCCTTGCGCAGGTTGCACGGGGCGCAGGAGGTGACGACGTTCTCCCAGCTCGAGTCGCCACCGCGCGAGCGCGGGATCACATGGTCGAGCGTCAATCGCCCGCCGGCCGTCCCGCAGTAGACGCAGCGCCAGTCGTCGCGGGCGAAGAGGGCTCGCCGCGAGATCTTCCGCTGCACGAGCCGCGGCACGCGCACGTAGGTGACGAGCCGGATCACGTGCGGCCAGCGATACGTGTCGGTCGCCGAGCGAAGCGGCCGGTCGAGTTGCTCGATCACCTCGGCCTTGCCCTTGTAGACGAGCACGTGGGCGCGGCGCAGCGAGCACACGTTGAGCGGCTCGTAACTCGCATTGAGAACGAGAACCTGCTGCACCCTGCCCGGAATGTACCGAACAGAGCGGTTCTCAGGCTCGAATGCGCACCTAGCGGCCGACGACTTAGTGTGGAGTCCACACAAAGTGGTGGAACCGCCCGTCCCGGCGCGGCCGCCTGCGGCGACCCGGGGTCAGCGGCCCATTGCGCGGTCGACTGCTTCCTGCTCCTCGGGTGAGAGGGCGACGGAGGCGCGGCCGCGGTCGAGCTCCTTCATGTAGATCCGGGCGTAGTCGCGGCCCTGGATTGCGGTCACGACGGTGCCGGTGCGCACCGAGTCGAGCAGGGCGAGCGACGCTGACTGATGGCCGCCCGTGTCCTCGTAGGCGTCGTAGCGCACGATCGCCGTGTTCGTGACGCTGCCGTCGACACGGCGGTCGACGCGGGCGAGGCCGGCGGCAACCTCGTCGACCGCACGATGCAGGTCGTCGATCCGCCCCTGCAGGGCGACAGCGAACTCGACGATGTCCTTGCGCCCGCCGCCGAGCAGGAGCCGTTGCGCCTCGCGCACCCGGCGCACCCTGATCGCCGCCCACCAGGCAAGGCCGGCGCCGGCGATACCAACCCCGACGCCGACGAGGGCGACGACGAGCGCGACTGCAGCAGTGACGTGCACAGGCCCCGAGGCTAGCGGGTGATTACCCGAGCGAGAAGATGACCGGGTAGGTCGCCTTGTTGTTCGTCGTCGTCTTCTCGCCGGGGACGGCGGCGACGTCGACGCTCACCGAGGTCTTCTGGGCGAACGGCACCTGTCCGAGGTCGCTGAAGGTGATCGACTTCGTCTGGCCGGGGTTGATCAGGTCGAGCGTCTTCGTCTTGACGATCGCGCCCTGCGGCTTCTGGATGGTCAGCGTCACCTTGATGCCGACCTCCTGCGAGTCGCCCGAGTCGGCGACGCCGACGACGAAGGCGAGCGCCGTGCTCGCGACGATCGTGTTCGTCTGGCTGGAGAGCGTCGCGCCTCCCGGCAGCACCTTCACGTCGACGATGTTCGTGCCGTGGATGCCGGTCGGGGAGCCGCCGCCCGTCTGGCCGCGCAGGCGTGTCAGGAGCAGAGCCATCGAATGCTCCGTCGTCAGATCACGGTTCGCGACGAAGTTCGAGTCAGGCACCGAAACCCCGTTGACGCCCTGGCGTTTCAGCTCCTGCCCGGCAGGCCCGGAGAAGAGGTCGTCCCAGACCACGTCGCTCGCGAGCAGCCGGTCAGCCTGTTCGGCGAGCAGCGCTGCCTCGCCGGTCGCCTTCGACGCCGGGTTCGCCGTGAACGTATCTGCGAGGCCCTGGACGCCGCTGACCCGCAACTGCAACGCCTCGACGAGATGCTGATTCACATCGCGTAGCGGGCCCGGCGGGTCGAGGTGCTGCGCGCTCGAGACGTTCTGGCGCTCCTGCTCGGTGAAGCCTCGGAGCTTCGTGGAGAGATCGCCCGCCTTCGCGCTCGGCGTGATCAGGGCATTCGCGACCGCGGTTCCGTCGTCCTGGGAGCTGCGGGCGATCGTAGCGACCTTGTCGAAGTAGCTCCTGTAGGCGTCGTGCTTCGAGGTCGATGCGCACGATTGCAGCAGCAGCCCGAAGAAGACGAGCACGGCGACGAGGACGGCGATCAGCGCGAGCAGGCGCAGCACCGGGGTGAGGCCGCGGGATGGCCCCGGGGGACGACGCGGGCCGGACCCGCTGCCACCGCGACGGGGCATCCGGACGCGCGAGGTGCCCTGTGCCTCGGTCGTGGGCGGCTCGTCGTCGAAGAAGTCGAACTGGATGTCGTCGTCGCGCGGGTCCATGACGAGTTCGAATCTATCCGCTCTTTCGGCTGGACAGAGGAAGTGCTCCCGGCGCAACGTAACCC
>JACDGR010000421.1 GCA_013821525.1 Actinomycetota bacterium | reverse complement strand
CGTAAGACCCGTGCGGCGGCCTGGGCCGCGGCAGATGAATTGATTAGCCATTTGGATGATGCGGCGATTCGCGCCGCCCAACAGTCATTTTCGCGATTCGATTCGGAGGGTCAGCGCCGCATGTCCGAGCTGCACGGAGGCCGACGAGACAACTTGGAGGTCAGTCCGGACTTGTGGGCCGGCGTCGGTTTGGTGCGCGCTGGGGCTGGAACCGCGCTGGTCGGCGATGCCGAGACCGTGGCGCGGCGCATGCTCGAGTATCGGGAGCTCGGCATCGAAACCTTTATCCTGTCGGGCTATCCCCACCTGGAAGAGGCGTATCGAAGTGACCCATCAGCCAAGGCGGGATGATCATCGGAGAGCCAGGATTCAGGCTCGATCGCAACAAGGAGGTTGCGATTGTCAGTTGGACGGAAGATCGGAGACGAGCGCGAGGCGGTTCGGTTGCTGCGTGCGGCCGAGCGGAGCGGCCTGAGCGCGGGCGAGTTGGCGCGGAGGCACGGCGTCGACGGACGGTCGTTGCACGCTTGGCAGGTGAATATCGCGCGGCGGGGCACGCAGGCGCCGGTTCGACGGCAGAAGGCGCGGCGGCAGCCGGTGGCGGCGGGGCACGCGCTGGTCGAGCTTGTACCCGCCGCTGCGCCTGTTGTTGAGCGAGTTGGTGCTGCGCGCTACGTCCTGGAGGTCGCTGGGGCCCGGGTCGAGTTTGGCGACGACGTGTCGGTCGCGACGCTCCGACGGGTCCTCGAGGCCTTGCGGTCATGCTGAGCCTGCCTCCGACAGTGCGCGTGTTCGTGGCGGTTGCGCCACTCGACATGCGCGGCTCTTTCGACGCGATCGCCGGCGCAGTGCGCCGCATCGGCCTCGACCCCGTCGACGGCCACCTTTACCTTTTTCTCAACAAGCGAAGGCGTCTCGCCAAGGCCCTGTGGTTCGATGGCTCGGGCTGGTGCCTGCTCGCGAAGCGCCTCGAAGCTGGAAGCTTTCAGCTGCCCCCACTCGACGGTGATAAGCCGCAGGTCGCCATTGACGGGTCGACGTTCGCCTCGCTCCTGGCAGGCATCGACTTCACTGCCGCGCGGCGCGGCTGGTACCGGCGACCTCGTCTCGAGAAAGTGATCAAGACGATCGACACAGATCCCCAAGTGTGATCTGTACTCGTCTGTGGACGAGCTGGACGCGCTGCGACAAGAGAATGTCGCGCTTCGTGACCAAGTCACGCAGCTCGTCGAGCAGCTCGCGCGCCTCAGCGAGCGAGTCGGCGAGCTGCTCGCCGCTGCGCAGCGCAAGCAACGCAAGGCTCAAGCGCCGGTCGCGCCTCCGCCACCGGCGCCGGCACCCGTTGTCGAGGGCGAAGAGCGGCGCGCGTTCGACGAGCGCCCCCAAGCGCCCGAGAAGCCTCCCCCTGAGCGCACCGCGAAAAAGAAGGCGAAGCCCACCGGGCGCAAGCCCCTCCCCAGCCACCTCGAAGCCGAGGAGCACGAGCTGCGCCCCGACGCCTGTTCGGCGTGCGGCGGTGCCGCCTTGGACGTTGCCGACGTGCTCCTCGAAGAAAAGCTCCACGTCGTCAAAGAGCACCAGCGCCGCCGCGTCGTGCGGCGCTACACCTGCCGCTGCCGCGCATGCGGCCAGCGCACCACGCTCCGCTCGCTACCCGCTCCCTACGAGCGTTCCAAGGTCACCTGCGAGTGGCTCGCTTGGCTCGTCTACCAGAAATTCTGGCTACTCACGCCGCTCGACCGCATCCGCCGCGATCTCGGCGAGCGTAGCATCCCGATCGCCATGAGCACGCTCGTGACCTTCATCGAGCGCGCCGCAGATTTGCTCTCGGGCGTCGATGGTTTGCACTGGAAACAGCTGCTCGCGAGCCCGTGGATGGCCACCGACGGCACTGGCCTCAAGGTCATCGTTCCCAAGCTTCCCGCGGCGCACAACGGCTATATCGAGCTTTACCGAAATGACGAGCTCGCCGTCTTTCAGTACGAGCCCGACAAGAGCGGCGACGTCGTCGCGGCCAAGCTGAAGCCGTTTCACGGCACCCTCACCGCCGATGCCGAGCATCGCTTCAACGATGTCTTCGCCTCAGGCCGCGTGCTCGAAGCCGGCTGCAATGCGCACGGTCGCCGCAAGTTTCGCGACGCGGAAGCCACGCAGCCCGTACTCGCTAGCGAAGGAGGCGCGTTCCTCGGCGCCATCTATGGCGAGGAAGAGAAAGCGCAAAAGCTCGCTCTGCGCGGTGACGCGCTCCGCGAGCATCGCCAGCAGTACATCCGCCCGATCATCCGAAACTTCGAGCGCTGGCTTGACGCCGTCAAACCCACGCTCTTGCCGTCCGAGCCGCTGGCGGCGGCAATCAACTACTACAAGAATCACGGCAAAGCGCTCTTTCGCTTCGTCGACGACTCCCTTGTCCCCATCGACAACTCGCCCACCGAGCGCGAGTTCCAGAACGTCGCGAAGCTCCGACTCAACATGCTCTTCGCCGGAAGCACAGAAGGCGCTCACCGCGCCTGCGTCCTCCTAGGCATCATCGCCACGTGCCGCGCACTGCGCGTCCCCGCACAGGCCTACCTCTGTTGGGCTTTTGAGCGCCTCGGCACCCACCGCGATGTCTTTGATCTCCCGCTCGAAGACATGACCCCAGCAGCCTTCAAGAAAACCCGCGGCTAGCCCCGCACGATTCCGCACGCCCCGCATCCCGGCTTGGCTGATCGGTCACTGTGCTCATCGTTGAACGTCTGCCTGTTTCAGCAAAAGAACGACCCGGCGTGCATTTGTATCGGTGGGACGATTCAACAGTGCTCTCTGGCTGGCGGACACGTCGGCAACCAAACCTGCGTCGCGGCGGGCGCGGGCGCCAACTGGGGTCCGTGCACGGCCCTGCCG
>JACDGR010000049.1 GCA_013821525.1 Actinomycetota bacterium | reverse complement strand
GTCATATTCCTCTCCGGCAGAACGACGCCGAAGGATCGTGTCCTTGGACTTGAAGCCGGCGCCGTCGACTACATGACAAAACCGTTCGACAGCCAAGAACTGCTCGCACGCGTCAAGACTGCGCTTCGGCTTCAGCTACAAATGAGCGCGATCAAACAGGAGGCATGCATTGATCGAACAACCGGCCTCCTGAACAGAGCAGCGCTAGACGACAAGCTTTCCGACGCGGTACGGATGCGCTCGCAAACCGACGGCCAGCTGGGCTGCATCCTGATCGACATCGATCACTTCAAGTCGATCAATGACCGATACGGCCACGCCGTCGGCGACCAGGTTCTCCAAGAGGTCTCAACGCGGCTCCGTACAACGATTCGCGCCGACGATGCTGTCTTTCGCTACGGCGGCGAAGAGTTCTGCGTTATCGTCGAAGACGGTGATGCGAGCTCCTCGATGCTCGTCGCCGAGAGGGCGCTGAGCGCCCTCTCCGCTCAGCCCATCTCGGCAATCTCGGTCACTGCCAGTGCAGGAGTGGCGGCATGGCAGTCCTCCTTCAGATCGAGCGAAGACTTGCTGCTCGCCGCCGATCGCGCGCTCTACAACGCCAAGAGCTCAGGGCGAGCGCATGCCCAACAAGCATCCGTGGCAGCCGTCCCCAACGCCGGCTAAGTCGGCGGCCGCCGCGGATCCGCGAGCGCCGCCTCGGCGTGCGTCTCTGGGTGCTTCCTGATCACGACGAACCGGGGATGCCGCTCGGCTACATCCTCGATCGCCGGCGCCTCATGTCCGGGTAAAACCACAAACCGCAGCGGGTCCTGGCGCAACCAATCGTATTCTGCAACCTCGATCTCGACCGGCTTCCAACAGCTGCGGTCCGAGCACTCGCACACGAGGGTCAACATACCCGCGACTCGAGCGGTCTCATCGAGCGCCGCGAGCTGCTCATTCAAAGAACGAAAGCGGATCTCGTTCCCCACCAGCCGCACGTCTCGCTCAGGCACCTCCACAGGCTCAGCGGACGCGATGCGCTGAGCCCGCTCGGCAACCAGCGCCTTCGCCGCGCGTCGAGGCAAGCCCGTCAGTCGCACAACGAGCTCAAGCAGCTCCGGGCCCGTGAATCCTGCGTCGGCAAGCTCATCGACCACAAACGCCCGCCGGCGCTCGCCGGCCTCCAACCCTTCCGCAACCTCCGCGGCGCTGGAATTCGTCTCGGCAGCAAGCCACGCCGTCAACTCGTCGCGGCTGGTCTCCTGGCCGTGGGCCTCATCGCGGTTGCTCTCCATCGACGTTCTGCTGGATCCCTTCCCCACTACCGCCTCCGACAATCACAGCAGCGACCAGTCGACAGTCCTCGCCCCGGTCGTCCGGATCGACCGCCGCAGTCAATGCCCCCGAGGAGCTAGGTTTCGAGGGGCGCCTTTGGTAGAAGTGAGACGTGAGCGAAACGGACGATCTCAGCCAACGGCTCGAAACACTGGAAGCAGAGGAACGCGAGGTTTCCGCGCTTCGCCGCAAGCTGCACGATCGTCTGGCGAGCTTTCCGAACGACGTGACGGTTCAGCAGGAACGTGACCTATCGGCTCGGCGGCGGGAACTGCATGCGGAGATCGACCGACTTCGAGTCGAACGCCGCGCGCAGGAAGGACGGTTATCGTAAACCGACCTCTGAGCTGATTCATTATTGATTCAATTATGGATGCCGGGAAAAGAGGTCGTGATGTCACGTTCTTTGCAAGCAACTGCAGGATGGATTGTACGGCTTCTGGTGATGCTGGTCATGATGACCACGATCGCCGGCATCGATCTCTCGCTGAAACAGTCCTTGCACACACCGCCTTGGGCCTACCACCATCGCGGCGAGGTGTGGTTCGTCGGCTGCTGCCTCCTCCTCGTTCTCGGCTCGTCTCTCGCCCTCGTCCCCTCGAAAGCCGTCGTCGTCGGGGCAGGCGTGTTCTGTGGCGGGTTGCTCGGCAATCTCCTCTCGGCAAGTGCTGACGACCTCACGGTGCCCAATCCATTCCTGATCGGCCATCCGGCTGGCATCGCGTTCAACCTCGCTGACGTCTCGATCGTCACCGGCAACCTGCTCATGATGACGAGCTTCTGTTACATCGTCATCTGTAATCGGGAGCGGCTTCGCGACAGGAACGCCGTCAGGCGCGTATTCGTTGCGCACCTCAGGCGAGCTACTCGGTCCGAACGCCTGTCCCGCCGTCCCTAGCGGTAGTCAGCGACTCTCGAACAGCCCAGAGATCGACCGGAAGTGGCCCCCCAGCTCAGCGAGTGCGGACCGAAGGTCTCGTGTTTCGCCCTCGAGCTGCACGATGCGGCGCTGCATCGTCTCGAGCTCGTGGGGGTCGACGACGGATTGAAGTTCTCGGGTCGAGAAGTTCGCTTCGAGCAGTTCGACAAGGCTCTCCGCCAAAGCGGTCATCGGCGAATCGCTCGTTGGCGCGATTCGCGTAGATTCTGCGGCTTTAGTTGGGACCGGCACGGAGTCGGGTGAAGAAGAGCTGAACGGCGATGGACGGGAGAGCGAGGCCGCCGCCGGGGAAAGCGCAGAGACAGGGCCAGACGACGTAGCGGACAGCTCGACGGGCCGTCCGCCCGGGCCTCCGTTCGCCAGGGTCCCGGAAGCAAGGTCTGCGACGGAGTCGCCTCTCCCTGGTTGAGACTCGGAATCGAAGCGGGACCCGCCGCTCGTCAATAGCTCACTGTTCAAACCTGTTTCAAGGGCCGTCTTCGGCACCACGACCACAACCGTGTCCTCCCCGATGACTCCTCGCAGCGCAGCCAATCGCTGCTCGGTCGGCTCCGCCACCGCGACGACCACCCGACCATCCTCGACGCGGGTAGGCAGCGCCTCGAGGCGCTGCGCATCCTCGCGGGAGAGCCGCGTGAGCGCATCGGCATCGAACCAGATCGATGCGCGCTCCACGTATGCAAGTCCCCATTGGTCAGCGAGGAGCCGTGCGACATCGTCTTCCGACGCGAGTTGCCGGCGAACAACCACTTCGCCCAACCGCTCCCCGGTCGTGCTTCCCTCGCGAAGGGCGTCCTCCAGTTGAGCGGAGCTCAAGATTCCGGCGTCGACGAGCAGGCGCCCGAGCGGTACGCGCTCGACTGTGACGCCCTCTGAGCCGGTCGGCGCGTCGGTTTCCGACCCATCGAAGTCGATTGTGCTCAAGATGGGCTCCACGTCGTCACGCTCTCAGGGTGCTATCGGCCAGGATCGGCCGAAACTTGAGCGGCGCGAGCCGTCAGTCCGAACGGCCGTCCCGCGCCGCTCGACCGAGCGCGAGCAGGGCCAGGGTCAGCACCAGTAGGCCGGCGATTGTCGGCCCCCATCCGTCGTCGGTTCGTGCCGCCACATGGCCCCCTGCGACGGCGAGGGCCTGGCCAGGGGGCTCCCGATGGGGCTGCTTTGGAGGGGCGGAGACCTTGAGGGGAAGAGGCCGCAGCGCCAGCAGTTGTCGGAAATCGGCCTGGGATCCGCTGCCTAGCGGAGCGCCGGAAGGCAGAGGTACCGGAGGTGGTACCTCCTCGATCTTCGCGATGTGCTTCCAATCTGCCAGGTAGCCGCTCGGGTCGACGGCGCCGTCGTAGCCGAGAGACAGCAGACCGAAGGGATGAATCTCGAAGTGAAGGTGCGGCAGGGTCGTGAAGGCGTCCCCCGTGTTTCCGACGAATCCGAGTACCTGGCCCCGCCGAACGTGTCGGTCATTCCGCGCGAGTCCCGTGTAGCCGGCGAGGTGCGCGTAGTAGAATTCGTGGCCCAGCCGGTCGCGAAGCCAGAGCCTCCAGCCTCCGACGTCGTTCCAGCCCACGGCGAATACCACACCGTCGGCCACGGCGAGGACTGGCGTCCCGAGCGTCGCAAACAGATCGTCGCCGTGATGCCAGCCGCCGGGCACATCGCTGCGTCCCGCCCCGTAGGTGTTGCCCCACGCTGGCTCGCCGGCGACCGGAAAATCGTAGGCGATCCCGCCCAGGCGCGGGTGAGTGTGCAGAGGCAAGCCGGTCGGAAGCACGAGTTGTTCCTGACGTCGCCTCCGTTGTGCAGCCCGTCGCGCTCTCGCGACCTGCGCCTTGCGAACCCGTACGGCGAGTAGGTGGGCCGCGCGCTCTCGCTTCTCGGCTCGTAGCTGAGCCGCCCGAGCGCGGCGGGCCAGCAGTGCAGCTCGCCGTGCGCGCAAGAGACTTTGGCCGCGCACCTGAGACCCCTGCGAAGACTTCTTGGTTGCCTGCTTGGGACCCGCCTCGCGCTGAGCAGGACGCGAGAGCTTCGCCTGTCCGGGAGCGACAGCCGCCGGTGACGGGGCTGCGGCCGCGCCGCGCCGGTCTGCGCTGACCCATCCGATCAAGAACCGCGTATTTGCGGCAAACCCTGCGTGCGCTCGGGTCAGGCGCAGCTCGAGAGCCGCGTCCCACCACCGAAGATCCTGCCCGGGGCCAGCATCGATGGGTTGTACGGGGCCGAGAGTCCCCCAGTCACCGACATCAATCGCTGTGTTCTCCGGTGCGGTTGCGTCCTGTCCCTCGATTCTCAGATCCGTGATCGACATGCGAAGGCGCCAGCCGGTCCCGTCTCCTTCTGCTGGGACGAGGTCCGCGCGAAGCGCTCCGCCGGCGACGGCACCGTCCAGCACGCTCCACTTGGTTGCCCGCAGCGACGTCCCACCAGGGGTTCCCTTCGCATCACGGCAGCCTGCCACGCCGATATCGACGTGATCGACCGCCAGGCCGCTCAGCTCAGGCGCGGCACTGTACCCGTCGACGGGGATGGACGACCTCGAGGCTGACGCGAGTGACGGCCCGAGCGCGCGGGGCGCCACCGCCTGCGGCCCGAGGATTGCGAGCATTCCGGCGGCGGTACAGGCGACGGGTGCCGTCGCCGTCGCGGTCGGCGCGATGAACGACGCTGCGACACCGAGCGAGGCGACCACGCCCAGCGTCGGTAGAGCCCGAAAACCTCCGCCGATCGCCCGGAACACCCGGTCAGGGTAGCCCAGCCGCCGCGGAATCAGGTCCGGCGTTACTCGAGTAGCAGCGGCACGATCGCACCGAGCAGCAGTGCCATGCCAAGCGCGGCCGTGGCGAATCGGGCTTCGGCGATCCTCGATCCGAACCCCAGGCTGAGGAACATCGCGCGAGGTGCGCTTGCGACGATCCCAGCGAGAAGGCCGATGATGACAATGGACAAGAGGAACAAATTGGGGTGAGAGGTACTCCTGGCGCTGACTTCGGTCGCGGAGGTTGGGCGACGAACCGGTTGCACCGCTGGGCGTGACCCCGTCTTGACGGGACGCGGCTTGGCCGTGGCGGACTTCGTCCTAGAGGGCCGTGCGGGTCTCGGCTTGACGAGAGCAAGTGCGGCGGGATGATGCTTTGCCCAGGAGCCGTAGGCGCCGCCGTGGAGTTTGAGCCAGGCCTTGATCTCGGTTCGATTCGCGAAGATTCCGTCTCCCCAGACGAGCGACCCCCGAGCACCGGGAGGCGGAGTTGTCTTTGCGTTCTCATCCCGCACAAGGCCGAATACCGCCACAGCTGCGAGTATCAAGAAGGGCACCGCGATCGGAAGGAACATCGATGATCTCGGCGGTTTCGGTGACGCCACGACCGCTGTCTGCATTACACGATCATGCCAGGCTTTCATGAAAAGGCCAAGGCCGGATCACGAGGGGTGAAGTGGCGCCGTGAACCACCCGACGGGGGATATGTGAACCGCCCTTGATCGACCATGAAGAGGGAGCACATGCGGCTTCCTCATCAGTCTGCCCCGTCGCGAATTGCCCGTGCGCTGCTCGCGGGGTGCTTCCTTCTGGTCTTGGCCCTAGCAACGGCGGGAGTAGTACAACAGGAACTTATCCCCGACGGCCCAGGTAAGCCGGGTGGCGCTCAACCGAGCCAGTACGCGAGGCTCGAGAGCCTGGCCGCCGCCGAGCGAAGGGGTCTCGCCGGCGGCGGACGCTCGGCTCGCAGAACCGTCGCTATCGCCGGCCCCGGTGTCGCGGCCGCGCTGAGGACCCTCGTCCGCGAGTCGGAAGAGCCGGCCCGGCCGAGAATTCGCCTGTTCCAGGTGCGCCTCGAGAGCGCGGTTGCGCGAGCGGTCGGGTCTGGTCGGTTCGAAACCCTCGATGGTGTTCTTCAGTCCCTTCAGTCCTACGCGGGCGAAGAGCTGAACGCACAGCAGGTCGGTCTCGCCGCGACTCCTGGCCGGTCGCCGCTGAGAAACGCCGAACTGGGAGCGAACATCGTCGTTCTCGCCGGAGTTCTATTCCTGTTTGTCTCCCGTGGGACGCGGCTGCTCCGACGCTCGGATGAGCCGCATCCGCTTGCTCGACGAATCGAGGATCTCCGAGTCGAAGCTCGCACCGACAGCCTGACGACACTCGGCAACCGGCGGGCGTTCCAATCGGACCTCGCCGCGGCGATCGTGCGTCGCAGCCAAACGGACGCGCACTTCGCTCTGATCGCGATCGACATCGATGGTCTCAAGCAGATCAACGATTCGAAGGGCCATCTCGCCGGGGACGCTCACATCAAGGCCGTGGCCCGCTCGCTCGATGATCTGACTCGGGCAACAGGTCGGGTCTATCGGACAGGAGGCGACGAGTTCATGGTGATCCTCCCCAACAAGCGGAACTGGGACGCGCTGCAGTTGGCCGAGCAGATCGACGCGAAGACGCGCGCGCATACCGGCGCACGGGCGGTCAGCATCGGACTGACCGAGTCGACACGGACCGAAGGGCCGCAGAGGCTGATTCGCCAGGCTGACTTGGCGCTCTACGAGGCCAAGCGAAGGAAGTCGAACGCCGTGACCTACCGACCCAGCCTCGAGACTTCCTCCGACGACGACGCGCTTCGGGTTTCCTCCTCGAGCCACCGGCTGGTTCGGGTCGTACATGATCACACCGAGACGAAGATGGGACACCGGCCTGAGGCGGCAGCGCACTCCGGCGCGGGACAGCCGGTGCACTTCTCCCCGCCGCTCGAGGTGCACGCGCTGCGAGGGCGGCCGATCCCGTGGAGCGCAGCTTGACGAAGAGCACTGCCGACCCCGCGCGCTCGCGGGGGTCGGTTCGATCTGCCACCCCACACGATTGAGCTCGCCCTGGGTATAGATGAGGTCGACCGGCAGCGCAAACAGGCCGAGCGGGTAGAGAACGAAGCCCAGATGAGCGCCGACGCAGGTCCCGGTGTGGCGGACTTCTTGCGTTGCTTCGGTCCGCTCGAACGTTCGGTAGAACGAGACGAACGGCGAGACTATGATCAGCCGGCCCAACCGTGATCGCGAGCAACGCGGTAAGCGGTCTCCTGCCGCGCAGGCCCTCGGTGCCGGGGGCGCGCCGGAGATCACGCAGCTCGCGATTGATCTTGTGGTACCAGACGAGGTAGTAGATCCCCAGTGTCACAAGACGAGCACGAAGACCGCGATCGCATGACGGGTCTTCGCTGTCGCGGACGTTCCTTGGATCGAGATTTGACCATGCGCTGTCCTTGGTCGGGTGACCACCTTGTAAGATCACGCTCGCAGCACGACCCTGCAGTGGAAACGCGGTCAGCTCACGGTCTTGGTCTGGCTAACCACACAGCGGGCGTCGAGGAAAATCCGACGACGCCGGGCGCGTCGGCGCTCGCTCAAGTCATTGCTGGCCGGCGTGAAGCCGCAGCTGAGCTGTCGGCTACCCCCCGCCGACGCGATGGGCCGCCATCGAGGCATCCGCCTTTTACCGAATTGGTGGGCAGTCTCGCGCGTTCACGTCCACGCTCGGCCGGTAGCGCGAGACACCAAACGACGCCCGTCGTCGGACATGCCGCGCGTCTGGTTGCTCGCCTGCTTGCCGCTGCTCTGCTGCTGCGCGCGCGCTACTTGATGAGCGTGAGGAGCTTGAACATCGGGAGGTACATCGAAATGACGATCGTCCCGACCATGACTCCGACGCCGATCATGAGGATCGGCTCGATGATCGAAGTCAGGGACTGGATGCTCGCATCGACCTCGTCTTCGTAGAAGTCGGCGACCTTGCCGAGCATCTTGTCGAGCTCGCCGGTCTCCTCGCCAATCCTGACCATCTGGCTCACCATCGGGGGGAAAATCGGGTCGTCGGCGAGAGGGCCGCTGATCGGCACTCCTTCGTGTACCCGCTCACGCGCATTGACGAGCGCCTGCTCGATCACATAGTTGCCGGCCGTCCCGCCGGTGATCTCGAGCGCGGTGATGATGTCCACGCCCGCCGCGACCAGAGTCGACAGCGTGCGAGAGAAGCGCGCCAGCGCGACCTTCTGGACGACGTCACCGATCTTCATCGGAATCTTCAACTTGATGCGGTCCCAGTTTTGGCGGCCGGTCTCGGTCTTCAGGAAACGGCGGAGCGCATAGATGCCGAGGCCGACGGCCGGGAAGATGATGAACCAATAGTGACGCAAGATGTTTGATGCCCCCATCACGATCTGCGTCGGCTTGGGCAGCTGTCCGTTCAGCTGGTCGAACACATTCACGAAGACTGGAACGATGAACAAGAGCATGAAGATAAGAACGAGCGTGGCGAACGAGAGAACGACCGTGGGATAAACCATTGCGCCCTTGACGCGGCGCTTGATCGCCGTCTCCTTCTCGATCTGCGTGGCGACGCGGTCGAGCACCGTGTCAAGGGTTCCCGACGATTCGCCTGCCTCGACCATCGAAATGAACAAACGGTTGAAAACCTTTGGATGCCGCGCCATCGCCCTCGAAAGCACCACACCGGATTCCACGTCGGAGCGTACGTCCGCGATCACGTCACGTAGATGCTTGTCGTCGGTTTGCTCCTCGAGCGTCACGAGAGCCGCCACGACGCTGACACCGGCCTCGATCATCGTCGCGAGCTGCCGCGAGAAGATTTGCAGTGACTTCGGCTTGACCTTCTTGAAGCCGCTCAGCGCACCCTCGCTCGCCGCTTCCTTCTCCGAGAGCGACCTCGGCAGTAGTCCACGCGACTGCAACTGCTCGCGCGCAGCACTGAGATCGGGGGCATGGATCAACCCCGAGGCCTCGAGCCCCTGTGCGTTGATCGCGTCGTATGCGAAGGTCGCCAAGTTTCCCTCCCTCTTTCTAGCGGTAGACGATGAGCTCGCGGATGTATGCCGTCGGATACCCGTGGGAATGCACGCCCGAAGCCCGATCGCCGAGCCCAGAGAGCTTGTCGAATGGGCCTGTGTACACGACCCAATACCCGCCACGCAGAGGCCGGCGGTTGGACGAATTCAGTACCGAGACTGAGTCGATGCCTCGGCGGCGTGCGTTCGCCGCGAAAGCAGTTGCAGCACCCCTTCCTTCTCGGGTGGGAATCGACGCAAGGATCACGATCCATCCATGTGAGGCCCGACGGGTTCCGCCAGGCTTCCCGATCACGATCTGGGCAGGAAGCGGACTGCTGGACGTGGACGAGCCTGTAATTGCAGGCTCGCTCACCGCAGTGGCCGCCCTGGTGGCGAACGGATCGACCGAGCCGACGGGGATCGGCACGCTACGCGCGACAGGATCGGTTCCGGCCGAACGTCCGACCGAGAACGGGTCGCTGGCCGGCAGGTGACGCAGGCCTTGCAGAACCCGCAGAGTCTCTCGGGGCGCCTGGAGCGCGGGTGGAGTCGCGACCGCCGCAGTCGGGGCGTTGCTGCCCTTCAGAAGCTTGATCATGTGGGGGACCTCAAACGCGAGTACCGCGACCAGCAAGACGCCGAGGACAGCGGCGATCACTTTCTGCCGCTTCTCCTTTGCGGCAGCAGCTTCCGCGTACGCTGTCCGTGCACGCTTGCTGGAAGAGACCCCGACGGAGGACATCAGGGCGTGGTCGCGGCGGCCGCGCTGGTCGTCGAGGCCGAGCTATCGCCACTGGGCGTCGCGGTCGGTGCCGCGCTCGTGAAAACGAAGGCATTGAGACTGAGCGCCGCCTGGATTAGGTCGCCCCCGGCGACCTGCCCGGAAGTAGTGGGGCCTGCGGGTTGGCCGCTGGGCGACTGTCCACCAGTGAACACGATGTTGTCGACGGTGTACAGGCGCCCCGTCGCGCGCAACTTCTGACCATGCAGCTCGGCTTCACTTCGAAGCGCGTGGAGGAACCGCTGCAAGCCAAAGTAGTGCCCCTTCACCATGAGCGTGATCGGCAGCGCTTGCCCGACCGACAGAGGGGTAAGAGCCTGGGGTGTGACGGCGTCGACCTCGACGCCCGACGCCGATGCGATCGATGAGAGCTGCCGCAAGATCTGAGACATCTGAGCATCGCTCGGCACCGCCTTCGCGAAGACCCGCAACTGGGCGAGGCTCTGCTTACCCTGACCTCCGCGGAGCAGGTCGGTCACGCCCTGCAGCTGCACGTTCGTCTCGGCAATCTGACGATCGAGCTTGGACGCCTTCGATCGTTCGGGCGAGACCAGCCCGAACCATCCGATCGCCAGCACGAGGATCAATGCGATGCTGACGACGAGCAGGGAGACCCGCCCGCTGATGCGATCAGTCATGTTCCGGCTCCGCCCACGTAGGTCGCACCGATCGTGAACTGCACGGCGTTGTCCCCGCCACGGGTCGTCTGTTGGAGCACAACGTTCGAGAGCCACGGCAAGAGCGCCAGACGATCGAGAACCAGCGCGACTCGGTTATGCGAGCTCGTGGATCCCGCCATCACGAACGATTGAGCGGCGGTCGGGACCGGGGTGGCGGGCGCAGCGGGAGCCACGCCGACCGCAGCCGGAGCCGTCGGCACCGGGGAGGAAGCAGTAAGGCTCGAGAGCGACACTCCCGCGGGCAGCGTTCGTCCGAGATCACCGAGCACCACGTCCCAGTGCACCCGGGTAGCGGACACCGTCCTGACGAAACCAAGCCGTGCAAGGTTCGCTGCTTGCGCGTCCTTGATCGGCTGCGCCCTGGCTTCTTGCGCGACCAGGTGAGCCTTCGTGGTCGAGAGCTCGCTCTTCTTATTACCCACGATCGACCGTTCGTTGAAGAAGAGGACGGCGAGCGCCACGGCAGCGAGAGTCGCTGCGGCGCCGCCGACGAGAAGGATCCGCCGAGAGGAGAGGTCCTTTCCGGCAGCAGCCCAGCGATGTCCTGGACGCGCCGACTCAGGTAGGAGGTTGACGGCCTGCATCAGCGTTCGATTCCCAATCCGATAGCGGTGGCGAGTGAGGCGAGATCGTCGCGATCTCCGACACCTCGGGCAACAAGGACGCTGGCGAGCGGGTCTGCCGCGCGAACCCGAGCTCTCGTCAGCCGCTCGAGCTCTTCGATGAGGCCTGGAAGGCGACTCGTGCCTCCGGTGACCAGAATCTCGGAGATCGGAAGCGACCCTTCCTGGCTCTGGTAGAACTGCAGCGAGGCGACGAGCTCCCGTGCGAGCGTCTGGATCTCCGGCTGAAGGGCCTTGCGCGCCCGCTCCGTGCGGGGATCATCGCCGTCCCTGACTTCGTCGCCCAGGAAGAGTTCGTGCTTGATCTCGTTCGATTCCTCTTCGGTGAGACCGAGATCCCGTCCGATCGCGGCATCGAGCTTGCCGCCTCCCCATGCGAGCACTCGGGTGAAGTCGCAGAGGTTACCGTCAGAAATAGCAAGCGTGGCGCGGTCGTGACCGAGAGCGAGGGCAACCACGGCAGCCGCCGGTTGCTCGCCGTGCGTGTCACCCGAGGTGACTGCGCGCAGGAGCGCGAATGCCTCGAGGTCGACGCCGAAGAGCTCAAGCTTCGCAATGCGGCAGGCCTCGACATACTGGTCGATCGGCTCGCGATACGCGGCCGCAAGGATTACCCGGCGCGATACCGCGCCGGCGTCGTCCACCGTCTCCTTCACAACGTGGTAGTCGAGCACGGCCTCGTCGATGGGGATGGACAACGCTTCGTGGGCCCGGAAGCGAACGGCATTCTCCAGCTGGTGCTCGTCGGCGATACCCTCTACCTCGATCGCGCGAACGCCCACGCGATTTGTACCGATTCCGAGTCGAATACCCTTGCGGGGAAGCTTGTTCTCCGTGAAGAATTCGTCCAGGGCCCACCCGAGCGCCGGGACATCGCGCACGTCTCCCGCAATGACGATCCCGGGCGGCAATGGTTGCCTGGCGAGCTGCATGAGCTTCGCGCTGCCGCCCTCGTTCAGGATCCGCGCTGCTGCGAGTTGAGACGCTCCGATCTTGAGACCGATGATCTCCTGCGTTTTCTTTTGCTTCGGGCGGCGCGACGCACCCGTGCTGCGCGGCCGTATCGAGGGCCGTTGAGCCTTCTTCGGCCGCCGCATCAGCTCCGAGAGCTTGATCTCCTTCTTCAGGTCGACCATTCCTACACCTCCCCGGCGAGACGCAGCCCGCCGGCGCTCGGAGTGAGGTTGTCGACGAAGGGGGACGGAGCAGACGGAGCCGAAGACTCGGTGTGGCCCGAGCGCTCGAGAAGTCCGAGCAGCTGATCGGGCCTGGACGACCGTGACACGGCGACCTCAGTTGCAATCACCCGACGCAGGACGAGATCAGCGAGAGACTGCTCCATGGTCAGCATCCCCCGAGAAGTGCTCGTCTGCATCACGGAGTAGATCTGTTCGACCTTGCCGGTGCGAATGAGGTTGCGAACAGCATCGTCGGGAATCAAAATCTCGAGTGCCGCGACACGACCGGCTCCGTCAGCGGTCGGCAGCAAGTTCTGCGTGACGACAGCTTGGAGCGTCCCCGCCAACTGGACGCGAACCTGATCCTGCTGCTCAGCAGGAAAGACGTCGATTACCCGGTCGATGGTCTGCGGCGCGCTCTGCGTGTGGAGCGTCGCAAATACCAGGTGCCCGGTCTCGGCTGCCGTGAGCGCCGTCGCGATCGTCTCGAGATCTCTCATCTCGCCGACCAGAATCACGTCGGGGTCCTGCCGCAGAGCCGACCGCAGCGCCTCGCCGAAAGACGTAGCGTCGGGTCCGATCTCGCGCTGGTTGACGATGCAGGTTCGATGCCAGTGCAGGAACTCGATCGGGTCCTCGATCGTCAGGATGTGCTCGTGCCTCGTCTGGTTGACCCGGTCGATCAGCGCCGCGAGGGTCGTCGACTTACCCGAGCCGGTTGGCCCTGTGACGAGAATGAGCCCGCGCGGCTTCTCGGCGAGCTCATACAGACGAGGCGGGAGATTGAGATCCTCGAGCGTCTTGATCTCAGCGGGGATCAAGCGAAACGCTCCACCCACACTTGCGCGCTGGAAATAGGCGTTGACGCGGAAACGGGCGAGACCCGGAACCGAATACGAGAAGTCGAGCTGGCGCCGCGTCTCGAGCTGCTTCTGCTGCTCGGTCGAGACGATCCGATAGATCAGGTCGCGCGTTTCCTCAGGTGTCAGCTTGTCGTGGTCGGGAAGCCGCTCGAGACGACCGTTGACGCGGATGACTGGCGGCGAGCCAGCAGTCAGATGGAGGTCCGACGCGTCTCGTTCGACCATGAAGGACAGGAGGTCGTCGATCGAGGTGATAGTTCTCGCCACAGGTGGTCAGGCCCTTTCCATTCGATTTTGTCTGCTGCCCTTCGCCACGCGAGCGATGATCCCTCCGACAGCCAGCGGTTCACCCGCTTGCTCCGTCCGCGCCGCACCTCAGGCGTTCTTCGAGTGTTATCGCACGATCGCCATAACGCACTTACCCCCTTTTCGGGGGATTCGCCCCCTTGAGAGACTAGCCCAACGCGCTGCCCGCAGACAGCTGGCCCGCAAAGTCCAGAGCCATTCCAAGGCCGCCCGGCGAGTGATGTCGGGCGGCCTTGGGGCCAATCTCTTTATCCAGCCGCGACAGCTACGGCGTGACCGTGGCGCCGCTGCAGTCGGTCGACTGGTGCCAGGCGGTCGCGCCCGGGCCGTTCACCGACCAGTTCTTGCTCCCGACACTCGCGCCGATGCAGTAGGCGGTGGTGGAGAGCCCGCCCGTGACGACCGCCGAGGCAAGACCGGAGTCGATCAGCT
>JACDGR010000420.1 GCA_013821525.1 Actinomycetota bacterium | reverse complement strand
TCCGAGCCGGTCGGCGACCCGTCGCTCGAGCCGCTGCGGCTCGAGCCCAAGCTGACCCAGGAGCTCCAGGCGCGCATTCCCGCGAGCGTCCTCCGCGTCGCTGCGCCCGGGAAGACGCTCGCCGAGGTGCTGCCCGAGCTCGCCCAGACCTACTGCAGCACGATCGCCTACGAGATCGAGCACCTCTCCGATCACCAGCAGCGCGTGTGGTTGCGACAGGCGATCGAATCGGGCCGCTACCGGGGAGCGCTCTCGGCTGACGAGAAGCAGGCGCTCTTCCGTCGCCTCTGCGAGGTGGAAGGCATGGAGCGCTTCCTGCGCAAGCGGTTCCTGGGGCAGAAGCAATTCTCGGTCGAGGGGCTCGACGTGATGATCCCGATGCTCGACGAGACGATCGAGCTCGCGTCCGAGTCCGGCGCGCACGAGGTCGTGCTCGGAATGGCCCATCGCGGCCGCCTGAACGTGCTCGCACACACGATCGGCATGCCGTACGAGTACATCCTGCGGGAGTTCGAGGGCGAGCGCACGATCGAGGCCGTCGCCGCCGACCCCGAGGGAGGGACGGGCGACGTCAAGTACCACCTCGCGGCGCACGGCACGCGCACGACCGCGAACGGGAAGGTCGGCGTGCGGCTCGTCGCAAACCCGAGCCACCTCGAGGCGGTCAATCCTGTGGTCGAAGGCCGCTCGCGCGCCGAGCAGACCGACCGCTCCACCCGGAACGGTGCGCACGACCCGTCGGTCGCGCTGCCTGTCTTGCTGCACGGCGACGCTGCGTTCGCCGGCCAGGGCGTCGTCGCCGAGACGTTCAACCTGCACGGCCTCGACGGCTATTCGACGGGTGGCACGCTGCACCTGATCACGAACAACCAGATCGGGTTCACGACCGAGCCGAACGAGGGTCGGTCGACGCGCTACTCATCCGATCTTGCAAAGGGATTCGACGTGCCGATCGTGCACGTCAACGCCGACGACCCCGAGGCCGCGACCGCAGCAGTGCGCCTTGCGATGGCCTACCGGCGCCGCTTCGGCCAGGACGTCGTGATCGACCTCGTCGGCTACCGCCGCTTCGGCCACAACGAGCAGGACGAGGCTGCATACACGCAGCCGTTGATGGTCGAGCAGATCAACGCGCACCCGAGCGTGCGCGAGCTCTACCAGGAGCAGCTGATCGGCGAAGGCGTCCTGACCCAGGAAGAGGCCGACGGGTTCGTCTCGCAGGTCGAGTCCGTGCTGCGCGCCGCGCACGATCGTCTGAAGGCGTCCTTCGGTGACGCCGCGAACGTCGAGTACGATGGTGCGATCCCACGCTCGACGACGGCGGAGGTGACGACGGCCGTCTCCGCCGATCGACTGATCGCGCTCAACGAGGCGTTGCTCGAGACGCCGGAGGAATTCACCGTGCACCCGAAGCTCGCGCGCCAGCTAGAGCGCCGGCGCACGGCGATCGAACAGGGTGGGATCGACTGGGGGCAGGCCGAGGCTCTGGCATATGCATCGCTCGTCGTCGACGGGATCCCCGTCAGGCTGACGGGCCAGGACTCGCAACGCGGGACGTTCTCGCAACGGCATCTCGTCCTGCACGACGTGCACACGGGTGAGACGTACACGCCGATGCAGCATCTGCAGGACGCCTCGGCGTCGTTCGAGGTGTTCAACTCGCCGCTCTCCGAGTACGCATGCGTCGGCTTCGAGTACGGGTACTCGGCCGCAGCGCCGGAGGCGCTCGTCCTCTGGGAGGCGCAGTACGGCGACTTCGCGAACGGCGCCCAGATCGTGATCGACCAATTCATCTCCTCGGCGCTCTCGAAGTGGCGCGAGACCTCACGTCTGACCCTCCTCTTGCCGCACGGCTATGAAGGGAACGGCCCGGAGCACTCGAGCGCACGACTCGAGCGCTTCCTGCAGCTGGCCGCACAGGAGAACCTGCGCATCGCGAACTGCACGACTGCGGCTCAGTACTTCCACCTCTTGCGCCGCCAGGCTCTCGACCCGACCGCGCGCCCGCTCGTCGTCACGACGCCGAAGGGCTTGCTGCGGTTGAAGGACGCTTCGTCGACGCTCACGGATCTCTCCGACGGCCAGTTCGAGGTGGTGCTCGACGATCCGTCAGCTGCGCACGGCGGCCTCGACAAGACCGCCGTACGCCGGCTCGTGCTGTGCGCCGGCAAGGTCTACTACGACCTGGTAGGTCATGCAGCCCGGACGCCGCAAGTGGGGGTTGCGCGGATCGAGCAGCTCTACCCGTTCCCGACCACGGCCGCCGCCGAGCTCATCGCGTCCTACCCCTCGCTCTCGGAGGTCGTCTGGGCTCAGGAGGAGCCGCAGAACATGGGGCCGTGGCGGTCGATCCGGCATCGGCTGGAAGAGGCTGCTGCCGGAACCTCCCTGCGGTTCGTCGGCCGGCCGTGGCGCGCGAGCCCGTCCGAGGGTTATCCGACCGCGCACGGGATCGAGCAAGACCGCATCGCGCGCGCCGCACTGACGCTCTAGCTTCGGCCCTAGGGCCGCTTGCGGCGGGTGCGCTGGGCTTCGAGCGCCTGCTTGGCGACCCGCGGGCCGTGATGGCGAGCCTGATCGACCACCCAGCGGCGCTGGCGTGGCGGCAGGCGGCGCCAGATGTCCCAGAGGGTCAGCGCCGCCCCCAGCGGGCCGACGCGACGCGTGATTCCGAGGCGTGCCATCAGGGCAGTGTGCCTAGTCTTTGTGCTTTGGGCCGTTGCCGCCGTGATTGCCCCGATCCGAGCCGTTCCCATGCGACGAGCTCGCGTCGGCGTCGCTGCTCGGGTCGCCCTTCGCGGCCGGGTCGCCGTCGTGCCCGTGCCCATGGCCGTGACCGTGGTCGTCGTCGGAGCTCGTGACGGTGGTGTCGTTCGAGATGCGCGCCGCGGGCG
>JACDGR010000048.1 GCA_013821525.1 Actinomycetota bacterium | reverse complement strand
GGCCGACTCCGAGGAGGAAGTTGGTTCGCCGGTTTGGACCCGTGCGCATCTCCTCAGTCTTTCTGCTCATCGTCACGAAGCAGGGCTTCGATGCGGTCGAGCAATTTGTCATCAAGTTGATCCTGGCTCTCAGCTTTTGAGAGGAGCATGTTGATGTAGCGCTCGCGAAGGGGGCCTGTGTCTGGCGTTTCCTTCCGCACTTCCGGCTCAGGCTCGACTCTGGGCTTGCGCTCGTCTGGTGTGCGCCTGGTCTGGCCCGGCGCGTCGGCACGGCCATTCGATGTGGTCCGAGCCGGGGCTTTTACTCCTCCGGCTCGCATCGTGCGCCTGCGGGGCGCCTTCTCAGGGGGAAGCATTCCTGCCGCTTCGCACAAGCCCATGAAAAGGACAACCATGCGCTCGCGTTGTGCGCCGGGGTTATAGAAACGAAAGGCGTTGTCCACCGCGGCCTCTGCGGCGGTTGCCGGGTCTACCACTTCGAACACTTCGCTGTAGGCAGTGCGGATTACCTGCTCAAGCCGTGCGGGAAACTCCGTATCGGAGGCTCGCCGTAGCTCCTTGAAGGCATCCATAGGAACCCCGGCGTCGTCGACGAGCTCGAACAGCCTCAAGGCCCGCAACGTGCGGGTGGCGTAAGAATCGGGGTACCCGAGCTTCATTAGAAGCTCCTTGGTCATAGCCGCTGGAGCCTTCTCCCGATAATGGTCGATTGCCCGAAGCACGTGGGCGATGGGCGCGTACGGCGCGGGGCCGTCGTGAGTGATTGCCATGGATGGAGTATAGAGACTCCGTCACTCAAGCGCAAATAACTTTCAGTTACTAGCCGTAAAGAACTTTTGACGGCTTAGGGACTTGGTCCTACGATGACCGAACCCAAGGCCGAAGGAGGAACCATCCCATGGAAGTCACGCCACAACTCAAGCCCATCCAGAACGGATGGCACGCGGGGTCTAGAGAGTTGAACATCACCGTGAGGGGCAGCACACCGGAAGAGGCCAGACGTCTATTCGCCCAAGCATCCGAAAAGGCCGCCGAACTGCGTTCGAGGCCCGACCATTTCGCCAATCCCTCCTAGGCACCGCCGAGGCGGAGTCCGCTAAATCGGCGCCGTGGCTGCGACCGGAATCAACAGCATCCGAGCCTGCCGCGCTCTCTATCGCTGGACGATGCAGGTGACCGTCGTCAGTGCGCCCGACGATGCCCGGTACGGCGTGTCGGCGGGACTGCCGTTGGGAAGCTTGAGCAGAGACGAGCCGGAGGTAACGGCGGGGTTCGCCGAAGCAGCGACGGTCAGAGTCGCGGGCGACGGTGCGTTACCGCCCCCGGAAACCTTCGTGATCGTGATGGTCAGCGCAGACGCTCCGTTCGCGGCCAGGTTCCCGTAGTTGTCGATCACAGCGACGAAGGCTGTCAGCGATCCACCGTTCCCAACGACGAGGTTGCCGGCGGGGCACGCCACCGTCGTTCCTGCCGCGCTCGTCACATACTGCAGTGCCTTCTGGGCTCCCGCCTTCACGGTGAAAGCGGTAGAGGTGCCAGTGATAGCTGCTTGCGTAGCGGTCAACGTGGTCGAAGCAGCCTTGAACAAGGTGATCGAGGCGGTGCCGACACCGCTGGCGAACGTGACCGTGGCTGGATATGTGGGTGGCGTGCCGTTTGGCGCGTTGGCCGGCCCGGTGAACACGATCGTCTTGACACCTGTGTAGGTCGTGTCGGTGCCGCCCCCCGGCAAGATGGCGGTGATCGTCACATTGAACGCCGTGCCGGCCGTCTGGGTGCCAGGGTTCGCGACCAGGAAGGTATCCGGAAGCGGCGCTGCGACGACCGTCTTCACCGTGGCAGGGCACGTGCTGTTGGCGGCGTTGTTGCTGCTGTCGCCCGGGAACGACGCGTACCACCAGTAGTTGCCGACCGAGGCAGGCGTGTACCCCGCGTTCGAATTGAAGGTTCCGTCCCCTGCCGGCGACGCCGTCCCGACGGCCGTCCAGCCGGTACAGGTTGCGGGAGCAGCGGCTGAGGGCCCGAACACCGACCAGGTGATCGCGGCCGTCGGGGTTGCGCTGCCTGCCAGTGCGGCGGTGATCGACGACCCGGCGATGGCGACGCCGGTCGTTCCGGCTCCGGGAGCCGAGACAGAGAGGGTCGGGGACACCTTCGCGTTCGTGACCACGGTGCTGGCCGTCGCCGGGCATGTGCTGTTCGCGGCATTGTTGTTGCTGTCTCCGAGTGACGAGGCATACCACCAGTACGTGCCGGCGCTCGCCGGTGTGTAGCCGGCGCTCGGAGTGTACGACCCGTCGCCGGCAGGCGTCGCTGTCCCGACTGTCGTCCAGCCGGAGCACGTAGCGGGAGCGGAAGCCGAGGGACCGAAGACGCTGAAGGTGATCGTCGCGGTCGCGTTCGTGCCGGAACTGCCGGTCATGGTCGCGAGCACCGAGCCCGCGCCGATCGCCGTGCCCGTGGTTCCCGCAGATGGAGCGCTTACCGACAAGGACGGTGAGGACTTCACCGCCGCGGCGCCGGTGCAGCGTCCGGCGTTCCTGAGGACGATCTCGTCCTTCAGCTCGTAGGTCTCGTTCGGAGAACCCGTTGCGTCCGGATTCACAGCCAGATCGACGGCCTGCGTGGGCAGATAGGAGGTCGGACACGCCCTGGAAGCGGGCCACAGGTTCCCGGCCCAGCTCGCAGGGGTCGGTGAGATGGCCGCGTTCTGCGGCCACCCGGTCGCCGGCGCGACAATGTCGCTCGCCACACGGACTCCGCTCGTTCCATCGCACGTGGAGTTGTTGCGGTAAAGGTTGAACGATCCCGGATGGGCCGGGTCGGGGAGAGTGCACCACTGGAGAAACACACAGGACGAGCCGGCCCCGGTGCCGCACGAGGCGGATCCGGCAGTCGTGTCGACAGCCGCACACTGGTTCGCAAACTCCGTCAGGGACAGCGAGAATCCCGGAATGACGTTGCCGCTGCCGTCGCGATTGGGTGCGACCGCCTGGACGTAGTACGAACAGTGGATGTCTTCGCGCATCCGCGTCAGCGCCGCCCGCGCATTCGCCTCAGCCTGCTGGCGATGGGAGACGTTCGTCTCCGACCGTGTCGCCGATGTGAAGCTGATGGTGATGGCCCCGAGAACCGCCGTGAGGATTGCCATGACGATGATCAACTCGATCAGGCCCATCCCCGACTCGCAGCGAAGCCTGCTCACGATCGATCTTGCGTGATGTTGCGGCCGCACAGGACTCCCATCGGCAATCTGATCGCCCGCCTTGACCTCAGCGCGGAGGCGTCCTCCACCTTTCGCAGAGACTTCAGGCGACATCAGAGCCAGTTTGCCGGAGAATCGACGCACGCGACCTAGCCAAAGGGAGGGTGTTGAGGGCGCACGAAGGGGTTAGTCTCTGAGTGAAAATGCAGGTCTCGAGCCGGCTGGCGCCCAGACCCCCATCCGGGGGACTGCGAACGAGCCGGGGTTGGCCGACAGTGACGAACGGTACAGTAGTGCGGCGAAGCGTTGAACACATTGACTTTCGACACCAGTAGACCCCACCTGTGGCGGCGACTCCGGCATCGCATCGAGTGCGAGGCCGGCATTGCCCTCGTGATCGTGCTCATGGTGATGATGGTGATCACGATCGCGGCCGCCACGACCGCGGCGCTCATCACCTCCACGCAGAACACCTCCGGCCGAGAACGCCAGGGGGCCCGGGCATTCACCGGGTCGGAGGCGGGTCTCGATCTGGCCGCGAACGCCGTGATCACCTCCGTCTACAACGGCTCCTCGACACTTCCAGCCGACGGCACCGTGATCAGCGGCACGCGATCGGTGGCCGCCAGCACATCCGTCGACCAGAACAAGACCGTCGACTGGACAGCGACCTTCTCGACAGCGACGGGTGCGTGGACAGTGCAGTCGACCGCGGTCTCGCCCACCGGGCAGGTGACGAAGCTCCTGCGCGAGAAGCTCCAGCTCGTCACGCAACCCGGCGGGACAACGACATCCCCCATCTGGGGCTACGGGTTCGTGACGGGCGGAGCGCCGTACGGCGGTGCTCCGAGCTACGGCGCAATCTGCTCACTCGCGTCGACCACGACGTTGGCCGGTAGCGCCACCATCGTCTCGCCGACCTGGATCAACGGGGACGTCTGCATCAGCGGTGGCTCGAACCCGTCATTCGGCAACCTCAGCACGACGGCGCTCAACACCGTCTACATCGGAGGCTCGCTCTTCGTCAAGGGTGTGAACTATGCGATCGGGACACCCACGGGAACAGGCAACGGCAGGGTCGCTTCGGCGCAGATCGTCGGTGGCTGCTGGGCTCAGCCTCAATCCGGCTGGACGCTGCTCAGCGGTTGCGACGCGAACCAGAACCTGAACGCCAACTCGAGCCCGACGGCAGGATCCGGCGTGCAGGCCCTGAACTACTTCCCCACCTTGCCGTCCCCCGTCCCGACGAAGCCGTCGTTCGAGTCGGCAGACGAGCTCAGCACGTACAACAGCGTTGCATCACGTCCGGCCCAACCCTGCTCCAATGTCGGCGGGTCGTCTCCGTTCACCGACAACGACAACGTGCCCAATGTCAGCCGGGGAACGCTCGACTTCGTTGCGACGATCGGTTCGACGTCATGGGATTGCGTGACCCCCGGCGGTGAGCTGAAGTTCACAAAGGCCGCGGGGTCGACGCCGGGCTATCTGACCATCACCGGCAAGGTCTTCATCGACGGAAGCATCACCTTCGGATCGCAGTCGATGTTCTACAAGGGCTCGGGGACGCTCTACGTGGACGGAACCGTCGTCTTCGGCAAGGGTGGCGCCAACTTCTGCGCCGCGACGGCAGCCGCGCTCTTGAGCGGTAACTGCGACTCGACCTGGGACCCGAACACGGATGTCAACCGGCTTCAGCTGGCGGCTGTCAACCACACCTTGATCCAGACGCCGGCACCCCGAAGCACGACATCCACGGGCTTCAGCGTCTCGTCCCCGCAGGGCAACTCTCTCTTCCAGGGCGCGGCCTACGCGAACGGCGCATTCGACCTCGGCGCGAGCGGACGAGTCACAGGAGCCGTGTTCGCAGACCAGGCGCATCTGCAAGGTGACGCATCGTTCGCGTCGATGTCGACGCCCCCTGACGGGTCGATCGGTCAGACCACCGGGACCGTGAACACGTGGAGTGTTGCCCCTCACAGTTGGCGCGAATGTCCCGCCGTCACCGGCTGCTCATAGCTCCGAGCGCCGACCGGTTCGGCGCTCACCTGCGCGATGAAGCTGGGATCGGCCTGATCGAGCTGCTGATCGCCATGACGATCCTCGCGGTCGCGATCAGCGCGATCGTCGCGGTCTTCGCCTCTTCGATTGCAGTGCTCAGCCACGCGGGAAAAGAAGGCACGGCGATCACGCTCGCCGACCGGCAGCTCGAGGCATATCGATCGATGCCGTTCAGCTGTATCCCCGTGGCGCCGTCGACATCGAAGCCTGGGACCTGCACGACGGCTACCTCTCCGTTCAGCGGCTTTCCCGATCCGTATTCGGCGACTCAGACGGTCAGTGGGGCAACCTCACCCGATCATCGTGGTTACACGGTCAACACGGTGGTCGTGGCTGCGACCGGGAGTACGACCGAGATCAGGGTCTGCGTCCGCGCCGGCTCCGTGGCTGCCTGGAACTGCGTCGGCCAGGACCTTGCTCACCAGACTTCGTACTTCTCCAGCAACGGCACGTCGACTACCTAGACAACAACGACACCTGCCAAGCGGCCACTGCGAGATGACCTCAGTCGCGTAGATCAAGAGAGCACCAGGTATCGCCTACGTTCCGACCGCCATGTAGTCGGTGTTTGCCCGCGTGCTGGATCCGCACTATTGAAGCTTGACGTGCACTCAGAGCCGTTGTCCGCTATTTACACCTGACGACGATCGTCGCACCAGTGTCATTCCAGAGCGAAGCACAACGACCTGATCGCGGCTCTTTCGAGGAAGCAGGTGACGGTCGCTGCTTTCTCGTCGTGAATCTCCACGCAGGCGAGCCGTGAGTGTCGCTGACACAGCGTGCGCGTAGTCGTAGCCAACACGCGTCTCTGGGCACATCCAGTTGCGCGACCACGGGAAGCCGTCGCCGGTGACCTTGGGACCCGGCCGCAGGAAGCGCGCGTAGCGGATAGAACCTCAGCCGTCCACAACATGAAGGCTACTTCGATCTCAGCACCGATACTGGCCGCTCTGTCGCGCATGCGGAAACACGTCCGCCCCAATATCGACATCTCGCTTGAGATGTGGCGACGGGCCGCACCGGCGATCCGGCCGAGACCCTGGCTCATCGGATTGGTCCTGGCGAGTGCGATCATTCGCACCTGCGCGGCGGTCCTCCGCACCGGGCCGCTCTACTACCCGGACGAGTACCTGTACTCCGCCCTTGCGCGCTCGATCTCCGAGACGGGCGTGCCTCGTATCCGAGGTACGTTCTTCCACTTCCCTGCTCTCGTGGTGCCGTACCTGATGGCGCCGGCCTGGTTCTTCAATAACGTCGAGCTTGCGTACAAGATCTCCCTTGGCCAGGCGTCACTCGCGTTCTCGCTTGCTGCCTTCCCTGCGTATGCGTTGACACGGCGTATGGGCGTAAGCGCGGGTGGCGGCCTGATTGTTGCGCTACTCGCACTTTTGGCCCCTGATGGAGCATTTTCGACCAATCTGCTCAGCGAGCCCTACGCCTATCCAGTGTTTCTGGCGATGCTCGTAGTCGCTGTCGACACGATCGCGAACCCGACACGCGGGCGCCAGTTCGCGGTCGTGACACTGATGGCGGTGTTGTGTCTGGTGCGCATCCAGTTCATCATCGTGCCCGGCGCATACGCCCTCGCTGCGTTGGTCTATTCTCGCTCGCCTCGAGTGGCCGCGCGTCAGCAGTGGCTTGTGCTCGCCATGTTTCTGCTGGCCGCTTGCATTAGCGTGGGGATCGGCATCCGCCGCCTCGCCGGCGTGTACGCCGGGATCACCACCTTCCGTGCCCCACCGGGAGAGATGATTCGATGGTTCGGCGTCAACGTGTTCATCTTGGCGGTTGCCTCGGGATGGGTGATCGTCCCGCGTGCAGTCGCAGGGTTCACCACATTCTTGCGCTCAGGCACGGAGCGGCAACGAGCCTTCACACTGCTGACGATTTTCCTATCGGTCGGCCTGCTCGGGCAGGCGGCCTTGTTCGGCGCCAATGAGGGGCGCGTGCTGGAGCGCTACACGTTCTATCTTGCGCCGCTGATAGCGATCGCGTTTGTCCACGCGCTGGAGGCGGCCGCTCCCCGCGATCGGCTCTACCGCTGTACTGCGTTCACGGGAGCGGCGGTCGCAATCCTGGTTCCTGCCGGCAGCGAGATCCGACGAGGGGCGACGGACGAATCCCCCACCATCCTCGGCTTGCAGTCGCTTGCCGGTGGCGGCCCGCACGCCACACTCCTGTGGGCGCTCATGCTTGCGGTGGCAGCGATGCTCGTCGGGCCATGGATGAATGGGACTCGACTGACGGTGTTTGGAGCAGTGCTGATCCTGGGCGCTGTCGGCGTGACTGGCACGCGGCAGCTCTTGAAATTCGGCACCTCGCTCGGGTTCGAACTCGGTGCCAACATCACTGCCGTACCGCGCCTGAATGCGACGCACGGCACCGCGCTCCTCACCGGCCCGCGTACGAATCGCTTTTTGCTGATGCAGACGCTGTTCTGGAACCCGCAAGTGACGCGAGTCATCGACCTTGGCTCCGACGGAGCGCCTGACGGCTACGCGTCAATTCCAGTTCGCATCGGGGAGCAGGGTGAGTTGGTCGACGCACACGGCGCGCCCGTCCCCGGTCCGTTCGCCTTCGACTCCGACACCACAGCTGCGACCTTCAAGGGATCCGGCCGGGTGTTTCCGCGCTTGCCGCAGGTGATCGTGTTCGGGCTAAACCAGGACGACCGGTATCTGGAGACCGTGAGCCAGCTGTATGCGGCGGCAAACGACCGGCCGTTTGTCGTCTCGATGTGGCTGGCCAGCCCCCTTGGTGCGAAATCGCTCAACTTTGCTTGCGGGTCACACCGCTGGACCGAACGCATCACTACACGCCCGAGGCGCGTTCAAATCGCCGTACCGCGCGCCTCGCGGGTGGCCTGCAGGATCAGCCTCATTGCCGGAATCCCCGTCAGCCACCGGAAACGGACGGTCAGCGTGATGGCGACTCGGCTCAGCATCGCCTGACGCGTCTGCTCACACGCGACTCATTCGCTGAACGACCGTGGACGACGGTTGGCGCGACTTCTCGAGTGCCTACTCCACCTGGACGCGTCGGGCCGTGGCATCCGCTGACGTCATCCCACAACGTGGCTCTGATGTGCGGCGACGACGTTGCTTTCAGAGGCAATCGCGGGGCTCGCTCCGTCTCAGTCGACGCTACTACCTCACGCGCCTTGATGTTTCTCCTGCTGGGAGGACGACAGCTCAAGGGGATGAGAGTCGACCCGCTCGGAAATGAGGTACCGGGGGCGTGCCAGCACCTCTTGAAACACGCGGAAGAGGTACGTCCCTAGCACCCCCAAACTGAAGAGCACAGTACCCATGAAGAGCAGCGTCACGCCAAGCAACAAAGTGAGGCCGCTCGCGAAGGCTGAGCCGCGAATGAAATAGTCCACGACCAGGGCGGCAAGGTACGCGATGCTCAGGAAGGTGATCGCCGAACCCACGAACACAAGCACCCGTAGCGGAACGTTCGTATAGGAGACGAGCGTCTCAATTGCGAGGGACATCCGCTTCAGGAAGCCGTAGCTGCTCCCACCTCCCCGCCTCGGGAGGCGCTTAACCGGAACGAACGCTGTCTTGAATCCGATGTAGAGCATCAGAGGGCCGTAGAGGGCGCGGCGCTCCGGGTAGCTCATGAGCGCCTCCCGGAACCTGCGATTGAAAGCGCGGTACGTCCCAATTGACGGGGGCACGCTCACACTGGCCACGTGGGCAAACGAGAAGTGAAACAACGCCGACGTCGGCCGCAGCCGACTCGAGCCGCCGTCGTCGACGATCGTCGTATAGACCACATCCGCACCATCGTCGAGCAATTCGAGTAACCGAGGTAACTCTTCGGGAGCGTCTTGAAGATCGGCGTCCATGAGAACGGTTACCTCGCCGACAGCGCGCTCGAAACCGGCCGAGATAGCCGGATGCTGGCCAAAGTTGCGACTGAGCCGAAGGCCGACGACCTCGTGGTGCCGAGAGCTGAGTTCCTCGATGAGATCCCACGATCGATCCGGGCTTCCATCATCCACGAAGATGACCTCGAATGATCGACCGAGGCCACCGAGAGTGTCCTTAAGCCTTCGAGCGAGCTCTTCGAGGAACTGCTCGTTGCCGTAAACGGGTATGACGACGGAGACGCTGGGCGGTTCCATTACGGTCTACCCTTGGCCCGCTTTGTAGAGGCGCTCAGCATCGGGAAGGTAGTACTCCTCCAACGTTGAAGGCATTCGGACGTTGAAGCCGAGAAAGCGACGGCCGACCTCGCCGACATGGTCGAGCGTTTCCCCACCGACCAGACGCGGATAATCGAACCGCTGCCGCATGTATGACCGGCATACGTTTAGCGTGACGGCGTGTCGTGCGACGCCGGTCGTATTGCGGCCTCCCATGTGCCACGTCCGCGCATTGAAGACGACGGCATCGCCGGCAGTCGGAAACACCTCCTCACTCTGAGCGAACTCCTCGCGCGACGGTGCCGCGACGCGCTCAAACGAACCCGGCAGAAAGCGAGTGGCTCCATTCTCCGAGGTGAAGTCGTCAAGGGCGACCATGACGCCGACATTCGTCCAATAGCCGGGTATGACGCGAGGTGAATCGACGTGAACACGACTCGAGAAATTGGCCCCCGCTGGCGGCATGCTCGAGGATGTGTATGCGTAGAGGATGCATGTATCTCCGAGCAGCGGAGAGAGATAGCTGTGAAGTACAGCGTTCTCGAGAAACCGGGCGAAAACCGAGTTGCGGACCATGAGGTTGTGAACCATCCAGGCGTCTGGATAGTCTCGGCCCGCCCAAGCGGCAAGATCCTCTTTCGCGGAACGGAGCAACTCCCGTTTCATTGTCTCTACGGTAAACGAGTCGAGCACGTTCGGGACGACCGCAAAGCCGTGAGCCCGGATCCGCGCGAGAACGGACAGATCCGCAGGGATCTCCGATGCGCTGGTCAACGTTGAGCCTCGAAACGGAGATACTTGAAGAGCGGCGCGGTCAGCGGCAGGAGCCGGCGGAGATGCGTTTCGACGATCTCGACACTCATCGGTGAGTCTCCGTGCAGCAACACGCCCTGGCCAAGAAACCATTCATGCGTCGTCGACACCGTTGAGAGGCCGGCATCGATCGCGTCGGCTTCGAACTGCGCGGGATCGAAGCCACCCAGTTCCGATTTTATGTACTCCGCCTGACGAAACACGGCAGGGTCGATCTCATAACGGCTACGCACCTGATCATCGATGTGGAGGACCGCATCGATCTCCCGCCCAACAATCTCATCGATTTCGTCGAGTCGGTCGTTGTGGCTCTTCTCGACCTGGGCGATCGCCTGCCAGAACAGTCTGTTCGGCTCGAGGTCGACATAGAGCATGCCCCCGCGCCGAAGGACACGGGCAGCCTCGGCGAGCACCGGGCGGTGATCCGCAAGATGGTGGAACACTGAGTAGGCAGTAACAAGATCGAAGCTTCCGTCAGCAAATGGCAGATGTTCAGCAACGCCCTCGTGAAGCGTGACCTTACCGTTGCGTACATCGACTTCGTCGAGCATCGCCCGTGTCGGGTCCAAGCCGTGAATCTCGTCGAAGAGATCCCTGGCGAGATCGATCATGAAGCCGGCGCCACATCCGATGTCCAGCATCCGACCGGAGCCGGTCTGCATGATGAGCCGACGGAGGTTGGCCCGTACCTTCGCCTGATTCTCGGGACGATAGTGTGGCTCGTCGCGGCTATATGAGCTCGCCAATCTTGTGTGCACTGCGATGTTCGAGCGAACGACGTCGGTGAGAATAGGTGGGTTCGAAGACAAAGAAACGGCCAGAGCTCACGGGTCGAGGGAGTCGGACTATATAGAGCTCAGGAGGCGACTTCAGCGAACCCCGGTCGCGCGCGCGCCGGCGGCCGCAAGCACGGAGTCGATGACCCGGCCCACCTCGCTTTCCCTCATCCCAACCCACAGTGGGAGGCGCACGAGTCGCTCGCTGACGTCCTCGGTGACCTTGAGCGTCGAACCGGTGCGGCCGTAACGAGTCCCCGCGGAGGACGAGTGGAGCGGCACGTAATGAAAGACGGCATGGACACCGTCGGCGAGGAGCTGGGCAAGAAATTTTGAGCGGGATATCGTCTCGGGAAGGATGAGGTAGTACATGTGGGCGTTGTGACGTGCGCGATGTGGAACGACCGGGCATCCCAACAGACCCTCCTCGGCCAACGGGCGAAACGCCTCATCATACGCATTCCAAATCTGCAGACGCCGGCTCGTGATCACGTCGGCGTGCTCGAGCTGCGCCCATAGAAAAGCGGCGTTGATCTCACTCATGACGTAGGAGGAGCCGATATCCACCCAGCTGTACTTGTCGACTTGCCCTCTATAGAAACGCTTTCGATTAGTGCCTTTCTCGAGGACGACCTCCGCGCGGTCGATCAGGGAGGCGTCATTGATCATCAGGGCTCCGCCTTCACCGCACATCACGTTCTTCGTCTCGTGGAAGCTGAGTGCTCCGAGCGCACCGTACGATCCGAGTGCGCGTCCGTCGTAGGTCGACATGATTCCGTGGGCGGCGTCCTCGATGACGGCAACGGAGTGTCGATGCCCAACATCGAGCAGGGCCGCCATGTCGCAACCGACGCCCGCGTAGTGCACGGGCATTATCGCCTTCGTACGAGCCGTGACCGCGTCCTCGACGAGGGTCTCGTCAAGGTTGAGCGTGTCGGACCTAATATCGACGAAAACGGGTACGCCGCCCCGCAGAACGACTGCGTTCGCGGTGGAAACGAATGTGAACGACGGCATGACCACCTCGTCGCCGGGCCTGATATCAGCGAGTGCGACGGCCATCTCGAGCGCCCCGGTCGCGGAGTGGGTCAGCAGCGCGGCGGCAGACCCCGACCGCTCACAGATCCAAGCGGCGCAACGTCTCGTGAACGGGCCATTTCCCGATAGATGCAGATTCGCAGCCGCTTCACCGATGTAGGCGATCTCGTTCCCGGTGAGATAGGGCCGGTTGAACGGGATCGCGTCCACACATGAACCATATTCCGCCCTCTGTGGGCTCTGCCAGTGGCCCTTGTCGGCTGCGGCCTCAATCAGCCGCGGAAGAGGAAACCGTGACGAGACGAACTAGTGGACCCTGGCGTGCTGGTCAAAGGTTGTCGTAACTGCCACTGCCGCGAGTCCCGAGGGCGGTCTCGAACGCCGGGTATACCGATCCTGAAAACGCGTCGCGCTTGATGACGGCGCCGGCTCCAATCACACAATCGTCTCCGACCGTCACGCTGTCGCGCACGGTCGCGTTCGCGCCAACGAAACAGCGCGCGCCGAGAGCGACTCGGCCCCCGAGCGTCGCATTGGGCGCCAGAAACCCGAACTCTCCTACTCGACAGTCGTGAGCGACCACACTGCCGCTCCAGAGAACTACGCCCTTCCCGACAGTCGAATAGGGCTCGATCACCACGCGGGGAAACACGATGCAACCCGCTCCCACAATGGCTTCCGGAGAAACCCACGCGTGCGGATGGATGAGCGACCAGAGTCGGTAGCCACGGCCCTCGCAGTTACGGATCAATCGTTCACGCTCGCGATTGACGTGGCGGTAGCCAACACAGACGAGCACCTCGTGCGCGGCGGACGGAAACCGCAGCTCGATCTCATCGAGAGAAACCACCGGGAGATCGCCGAGCGACGCTCCGTCCACGTACATCGGATCCACGGCGCAGCCGACCGGATTGGCTCCTTCGACGTCGCGAAGCAGTGAAAGCGCGACGTGCGCAAGCTCGCCTGCACCGATGAGCACGAGGGCGGTCAAACGATTGTTCCGCCAAAACTCAACAGATATTGAGGTGCGTTTGGCCCGACGTTGAATAGGAGATCGAGCGTGGTGACGGCGTGATCGAACGGTGAATAGAGTTGAGGATAGATCGGGTAGCCGTCATAGCTCATCCACTCGACGCGAATTCCTGCGCTCTCGAGATGCGGTACGTCGAGGTAGGCGCGGGCAGCTGGCCCAGATACGTAAACGTCGGCACCAACTGCCTTGCAGAGTTGAGCGAGCCGCTCGGTTCGTTTGGCTTCTCCGTTCGAAAAATCTGATGCCAGCGAAATTGTCGTTTTGATTCCCAGCAACAGACGCACATGTTCGATGAACATCCGATTGATCGCGCTCAGGCCAGTCTCGTCGAGAGTGAGATACAACTCCTCCAGCGAGGGCGCGTAAAGCCTGAAGAATGGTGCGCGCGCGTAGCTCTGGCGGATTGTTTTCCAATGTCGTACGGGCCACCGCTTGTCGCTGACTTCGACTTCATCGATCCGCTGACGCGAGCGTCCCGAGTGCGCAACTGGAATCGTCAACCACTGAGTTCCGCTTACGGTCTTGACGCGATTTCTGTTTCTCCATGTGTTCTTGGAGTACTCCACGTCGTCGAGCAGAAGGAAATGGTCGACCTTATTGATCAAATCGAAGTATCCCTTCCACGGGATGTAGCACGACTGAACGATCGCGACTCGCTTCGCCACCACACCCTGAGCTTACTCGGTCGGGAATCGCCGAAAGCCTCGCTCGCCGACCCGCCTGACACGATCGGAGGTCCTCATGTGTGATCTGACAGCTAGAGACGCAGTCTGAACTTGATCGGCTTGCCGATAATCGCGCTTGCGCTGATCTGGGCGATTGGTCTCGGCCCGGCGACCGTAATTGGGCGTCGATTCCCCCCAGCAGCGCAGGTAGCCCTCGGCGGCCCTCTCACC
>JACDGR010000047.1 GCA_013821525.1 Actinomycetota bacterium | reverse complement strand
GTGCCGAGGTCGGCTTCGCCGGCATGGCCGCGTCCGAGCCGGAGGCGCTCCGCGACGTCTACGCGCAGCTCGCGGCCGCCTGGCCTCGACGACACAGCGTCATGGTCCCCGCATCCGACGCTGCACTGATCGACCCCTGGTTCCGCCTCGCCTTCGGCTGCCAGTTCATGACCGCGGCCCGCGAGGTCGAAAGGCTGGAGCCGGTCGACTTCGGCGGCGTCGTCCGCCCGAGCACGCGGGACGACCATCTGGCGGTCGCAGCCTTCGACCGTCAGCTGTGGGAGCACCAGTCCCGCTCGCCGAGCCTCTCCGGCCTCGACTACGAGGCGAACGACTTCGAGGAGGAGTGGAGCACGCTGTGGGAAGAGGAGGACGAGTTCCCGTTCCACCGCGTAGCGGAGATCGACGGTCGCGCCGTTGGCCACGTGCTGCTGTACGAGCGGCCGACGGGCGATCTCCGTGTGCCGCAGCGAAACATCGACCTCGCCCACGTCGTCACCCTGCCCGAGGCGCGCGGCAAGGGCGTCGGGCTGGCCCTGACCGCCACCGCGCTCACGTGGGCCGACGAGCAAGGGTTCCGCTCGATGACGACCGATTTCCGCTCGAACAATCTGCTGTCGTCGCGCTACTGGCCCGCACGCGGGTTCCGGCCGACGTTCATACGCATGTATCGCGCAACACCGTGATGCCGAGCGGCTCGACGATCGCGCTCTTCAGCCTCGCGGCGATCGCGCTCGCGGTCGTGCCCGGCCCTGCCGTCACCTACATCGTCACGCAGAGCGTCGACAAGGGCCGCCGCGCCGGGCTCTTCTGCGCGCTCGGAGTCGCAAGCGGCGGCGTCGTGCACGTCGCGGCCGCGACGGTTGGCCTCTCGGCCCTGATCGCTTCCTCGGCGACCGCGTTCACGGTGGTCAAGCTGGTCGGCGCCGCCTATCTGATCGTCATCGGCGTGCGGCGCATCCTTGCGCGCGAGCCCGAGGAGACCGTCGCGGTCGCGCCGGCCGGCGTGCGGCAGCTCTACGTGCAGGGTGTGATCGTCAACGTGCTCAACCCGAAGACCGCGCTCTTCTTCCTCGCGTTCCTACCGCAGTTCGTCGACCCGGACCGCGTCTCGGTCTCTGCGCAGGTTGCGGTCCTCGGCACGATCTTCGCGACCATCGCGCTTGCGTCCGATGCGAGCTATGCGCTCCTCGCCGATGCGTTGGCGGGCAGGTTGCGCCGAACCGGCGCCGGTGCCCGCCTGCGGCGCTACGTGACGGGCGGCATCTTCGTCGCCCTCGGAGTCTCCGCCGCAATCGCTCGGCGCCCGTGACACGCATCCCGTTGCTGTACGACGCACGGATCGTCGTCGCCGAGCCCGGCCCCGAGGATGTGATCCTGCGCCCGCCCCTGCCGCGGGATGAGATCGAAGACGTTGGTGCCGCGGTCAGAGAAGCGCTCGCGTTCCCGCTCGCGGGGCCGGCGCTGGGTCGGCTCGTCGGCAACGGGAGTACGGCGACGATCGTGATCGAGCAGCCGTCGCTCCCGATCCCGGGCGTCCAGATCGGGCCGCGCCACGCTGCGATCGCGGCAGTCTCGGACGAGCTGGAGCGCCTCGGCGCCCGGCAGGTGACGATTCTCGTCGCCGGCGGGCTGATGCGGCGCACGACGCCGCGAGAGATGGGCTTTCTCTTCTCACCCGAGTTCCGTCGCCGGTTTCGCGGCCGTGTTGTCGTGCATGACGCGGAGGCTGAGGATCTCGTCGACCTCGGCCGTGCGGGCAACGTCCAGCTGCGCATCAACCCGGCGCTCGTCGAGACCGACCTCGTCGTCACCGTCACCGCAGCCGAGTCCGTGCTGCACGGCGGGCCGGCTGCCCTGCTCGCAGCGAGCGGCCGCGAGTCGTTGCGCGCGGCGGGTGCGCTGTCGCTGCTCGAGACGAGCGCGTCGCAAGGCTGGCGCATCGCCGTCGAGATCGAGCGTCGGCTCACCGAACGCGTCAAGCTGATCGGCGTCTCGCTGACGCTCAACGCACCTCGCGTCGCAGGCCCTTTCGCCGGCTACCCGCAGGATCAAGAGGCGATCGAGCGGATGCTCCGGTCACGCGTGCGGCGCCTGTTCCAGATCGCACCGGCTCCCATGCGGCAGCGCATTCTCGACGGGCTCCCCCGCGAGCAGACCGCCTCGGCCGTGCACGGCGGAACGCCGTCGGTCGCGCACGCGGAGGCCCTGATCCGCGGCACGCACTTCAAGGGAATCGTCCTCGACGAGCCGCTCGACGCGCTCGTGATCGGCATTCCGCCGACGACACCGTCGATCCCGCGCGAGCGGCCGAACCCGGTCAGCGCCGCCTACCTCGGGCTCGGCCTGGCGCTGCGCATGTGGCGAAACATGCCGCCGATCGTGCCGGGCGGGACGGCGATCCTCGTCCACCCGATGCCGCGCCGGTTCCCGCGCCCGACCCAGATCCCGTACCGCGCCCTCTTCTACGACCACCGTACGGCCCACGACATCGAGGCGATGCGCGACGCGGAGGACGCGGCCGTTCAGGATCCGGTGGCGATCGAGGAGTACCGCTCGGGGCGCGCATGCCATCCGTTGCAGCCGTTCGTGGAGTGGAGCGCCTGCGATGCCTCGGCGCACCGCCTTGGTGCGGTGCTGATCGCCGGCTGCCGCGATGCCCAGGCGGCACGGCAGCTGGGCTTCGTGCCCGTGCACGGCCTCGGTGCCGCGCTCGAGCTGGCCCGGGGCCGCGGAGCGAAGCGAATCGGCTACCTAATGGCGCCGCCGTACGTCCCGATCGTCGTCTCGGGCTGAGGGACGGCGACGCGCCGCGGCGGCCAGACCCCTACGGTGGAGGGCATGGAAACAGTCATCGAGACCCGTGCACTGACGAAGCGCTTCGGCAACCGGGCAGCGGTCGACGGCGTCGACCTCGTCGTTCCGGCCGGGGTGGCCTTCGGCTTCCTCGGCCCGAACGGAGCCGGCAAGACGACGATGATCCGCACGCTGCTCGGCCTCACGAGGGCGTCGTCGGGCGAGGTGAGCCTCCTCGGGCTGCCGCAGCCGGCGCAGCGCCGCGAGGCTCTGGCACGCGTCGGTGCGATCGTCGAGGAGCCGCGCTTCCACCCCCACCTGACCGGTCGGGAGAACCTGAAGGTGGTCGCCGCAGCGCGCGACGCCGCGGCAGAAGGACGGATCGACGAATCGCTTGCGCGCGTCGGCTTGACGCAGCGGGCAAACGACCGCGTCAAGACCTACTCGCTCGGGATGCGTCAGCGCCTCGGCATCGCCCGGTGCCTGCTGGCCGACCCGCAGCTGCTGATCCTCGACGAGCCGATGAACGGCCTCGATCCGGCGGGCATCCTCGAGATGCGCCACCTGATCCGCGCGTTCGTCGACGAGGGGCGAACGGTGTTCTTGTCGTCGCACCTGCTCGACGAGGTCGAGAAGACCTGCGACACGGTCGCGATCGTCGACCGCGGCCGCGTAATCCTGCAGGGCGCGGTGTCGGAGATCGCCGCGAGCGGCGATCCGACGCTACTGCTCGAAGTCGACGACGTGCCGCGGGCGCGGAACGTGTTGGCCGCCGAGCCACGGATCACGAAGATCGAAGACGAAGCCGGCGAGTTGCGGGTGACGCTCTCCGACGGCATCGGCCCGGCCGAGGTCAACCGTGCACTCGTCGCTGCGGGCGTCGCCGTATCACGCCTCGAACCCGCCCGCGCGACGCTCGAGGAGAAGTTCCTCGCCGTCACGTCCAGACTGGAGGGCAACGAATGAGACTCGTCGCTGCTGAGATCCTGAAGCTCCGGAAGCGCCGGGGCCTGATGATCTGGACGTCATTGCTGACGGTGGGCTCGGTGCTGATCGCAGAGATCATCATCATCGCGCTCCATGCAGCGAACCCCGATCACCACGGGTCGGCCGGTGGGCGGACAAACCTCGAGAACTACACCTTCCTGCTCGCGGGGCTCGGCAATGTCGCCGCGATCCTGATCGGCTCGACCGCGGGCACCCAGGACGTCTCGAACGGCGTCTTCCGCGATCTCGTCGTCACCGGCCGCAAGCGCGCAACGCTCTTCCGGGTCCGGATCGCCGGGGCGCTGCTCGTGTTCCTGCCGATGCTGGCGGTCGGCTTCGCGTTGGCGATCGGCTGCGCGTACGCGTTCGCCGGCAGCCGCCCGACGCCGTCCGCCTCGTACGTCCTGCACTCGATCGTCTACGCAGTATCGATCACGGCGGTTGACGTGATCCTCGCGGTCGGCCTCGCGGCCTTCACGAGCTCGCGCGTCGTCGTCGGGGTGCTGATCGCCTGGAACGCGATCGTGGCTCACCTGCTGCTTGCGTTCTCGGTGCTCGGCGGGGCGCGCAAGCTGATCGACGTTGCCGCTGCGGAGCACTTCTCTCCCGCGATCAACGACAACAACGTCCCGGCGATGAGTGGCACAACAGCAGTGATCGTCCTGCTCGCTTGGGCCGCCGTCGCGATCGCCGCCGGGCGGTGGTGGACGGAACGCCGGGACGCATGACGTTCGACGTCGCAGCCGCTGCGTACGACCGCTTCATGGGCAGGTACTCGAGCCTGCTTGCGCCCCAGCTCGCTGAGTTCGCCGGCGTGCACTCGCAGGACAGCGTGCTCGACGTCGGCTGCGGGCCCGGCGCGCTGACGGCGGAGCTCGTCCGTCGGCTTGGTGTACCGCACGTGACTGCGATCGAGCCATCGAAGCCGTTTGCGGAGGCAGCCGCCGCGCGCTTTCCCGGGGTCGACGTCAGGCAGGCCCCAGCCGAGGAGATCCCGTTCCCCGATGGCACGTTCGACGCGGCGCTCGCCCAGCTCGTCGTGCATTTCATGGCAGACCCGGTCAAGGGGTTGGCAGAGATGAAGCGGGTGACGCGCGCAGGCGGCGCGGTCGCGGCGTGCGTCTGGGACCTCGCTGGGGGACGCGCGCCGCTCTCGCCGTTCTGGCAGGCGGCTCGTGCGCTCAGTTCGGACGTGGTCGACGAGTCCGAGCTCGCTGGAGCACGCGAGGGCCAGCTGAGAGGGTTGTTCGACGCGGCCGGGCTCGGCGGGCTTGCGGAGTCGACGCTCGAGGCCACGGTCGAGTTCGCGAGCTTCGACGAATGGTGGGAGCCGTTCACGCTGGGGGTCGGCCCTGCCGGTGCATATGCACGGTCGCTCGGCGCTGACGGTCTCGCTGCGGTGCGCGCGCACTGTGCCGCATCGCTTCCACCGCCGTTCAGGCTGCACGTCGCTGCCTGGGCCGTCCGCGGCATCGCCTGAGTGCGAGACTAGACGTCGTGCCCGAAGCTCCCGTGCGCATGACCAAGAACGGCCTCGTTGTCGACGGTGACGGCTGGTTCGTGATCAATGCTCGCAAGTCACGTTGGCGCGACGAGGGGCCGCTCGGCTCGTATTGCACGTTCGAGGGCAAGAAGCGTTTCCCGCACTTCGGGATCAACATCACCGTGCTCGAGCCGGGCGAGCACATCGGGATGTACCACCGCGAGAGCGGCCAGGAGGCGTTCCTCGTGCTCGACGGCGAGTGCACCCTGATCGTCGAGGAGCAGGAGCGGCAACTCGCCCCGTGGGACTTCTTCTACTGCGCGCCCGAGACCGAGCACATGATCGTCGCGGCCGCCAACCAGAACGTTCTGCTGCTCGCCGTGGGCGCTCGCGGCCATGGCGTCGGCGGCGGCATCCGCTACCTCGTCTCGAAGGTCGCCGCCCGCTACAGCGCAAGCGTGAAACGCGAGACCTCGAGCCCCGCCGAGGCGTACGCAGAGATCTGGAGCGCTCTCCCCCGCTCGCGCTTCGTCAAGTACCGACCGGGCTGGCTCCGGGAGCGCTCCGGCCCCTGACCTCGAGGAGGAAATGTGTCTGTCGAAGAGGCAAGTTGCGCCGATACGCCGTTTGGCCGGTACGTCACGTCGCCCGGTTGGTTCGTCCTCAACCTCGGCGAGGCGCTCGCGGTGCGCAACGAGGAGAAGGGCGGCGTCGCGTACCCCATCGAGGCACGCGAGCACCAGTTCGAGCACTTCGGCGTCCACCTGCGCGTCCTCTGGCCGGGCGACCCGAACGGGCTCTACCACTCCGAAGGTATGCAGGAGGGGTTCCTTGTCCTGTCGGGGGAATGCACGCTGGTCGTCGAGGAAGAGGAGCGCCGGTTGCGGCAGTGGGACTACTTCCACTGCCCGGCCGATACCCGACACATCCTCGTTGGAGCAGGTGACCGCCCGTGCTCGATCCTGATGATCGGCGCGCGTCCGGACGAGCCGATCCTCTATCCTGTCAGCGAGGTCGCAGCGAGGTACGGCGCGTCGGTCGAGACCGAGACTGCGGTTCCCGACGAGGCGTATGCGGACTGGCCGGGCGACTATGAGCCGCTGCGCCTGCCGTGGCCGCCGGACGACCTCGAGGGCCCGACGTGACTGACTACACGGTCAAGCCCCTCGCCCCGGATACCTGGGATGCTTTCGCGCGACTCCTCGAGCGCCACAACGGCGTCTTCGGCGGTTGTTGGTGCACGTGGTTCCACACGTTCCACGGCGAGAAGACATTCACCGCCGAGGGCAACCGCGCGCTCAAGCAACGGCTGGTCGAGGAAGGGCGCGCCCACGCCGCCCTCGTCCTCGACGGCGACGAGGCGATCGCGTGGTGCCAGTACGGCAGCCCGGACGAGCTGCCGAACATCCACCACCGCAAGGAGTATGAGGCGACGCGCGACGAGCTCCCCGACTACCGGATCACCTGCATCTTCGTCGACAAGAAGTACCGGCGGAAAGGCGTGACCGAAGCGGCGCTCCAGGGTGCCGTCGATCTGATCGCGCAAGCGGGCGGCGGGATCGTGGAGGGCTACCCGCACGACACGGACGGCAAGAAGATCTCGGTGCTCTACAACAGCACGCGAGCCCTCTACGAGCGGGCCGGCTTCACCTATCTGCGCCCGAAAGGCTTGAGGAACTGCGTGATGCAGAGGAGCGTGCCGTAGGAGAGGCCTCAGGTCTCGCCGAGGTAGGTCTTGCGTACCTGCTCGTTTGTCTTCAGCGCCTTCGCGTCGTCGGCGAGCACGATGTGGCCGGTCTCGAGCACGTACCCGCGATGTGCGGCATCGAGCGCCATCAGTGCGTTCTGCTCGACGAGCAAGATCGAGGTGCCCTGCTCGTTGATCTGATGAATGATCTCGAAGATTCGCTCGACGAAGATCGGCGCAAGTCCGAGCGAGGGCTCGTCGAGGAGCAGAAGCTTCGGACGTGCCATCAGCGCGCGACCGATCGCGCACATCTGCTGCTCGCCGCCGGACATCGTCCCCGCCTTCTGGTCGCGCCGCTCCTGGAGGCGCGGAAACAACTCGAACACGCGATCCATGTCTTCACGAATCCCCGGGCGGTCGTTGCGCTGAAAGGCACCCATCTCGAGGTTCTCGACGACGGTCATGCGCGGGAAGAGCCGTCTGCCTTCCGGCGACTGGGCAATCCCGCGCTTGACGATCTGGTGCGCCGCAACGGTGGTGATGTCGCGGCCTTCGAACCTGATCGAGCCCTGCCGCGGCCTGTTCAACCCGTTGATCGAGCGCAGCGTCGTCGACTTGCCGGCGCCGTTTGCACCGAGGAGCGTCACGATCTCCCCCTCGTACACCTCGAGCGAGATGCCCTTCAGTGCGTGGATCGCCCCGTAGTAGGTGTGCACGTCCGTCAACTGCAGGATCGGCGTGCGGCCGTTCGTGCTCACGAGAGGCCCTGTCGCTTCATGTCCTCGACGGCGGCCTTGCCGAGGTACGCCTCGATCACGCGCTCGTTCTTCTGTACGTCCTTCGGCTCGCCCTCGGCGATCTTCTCGCCGTAGTCGAGCACCGAGACGCGGTCGGAGACTCCCATCACGACCCGCATGTCGTGCTCGATCATCAACACGGTCAGCGCCTGCTCGTCGCGGAGCTTGTAGAGAAACGCCGTGAACTCCGCCGACTCCTGCGGGTTCATCCCGGCGGTCGGCTCGTCGAGGAGCAGGAGCTGCGGCTCGGTGGCGAGCGCGCGGGCCACCTCGAGTCGCCGCTGGTCGCCGTACGGGAGGTTGCGGGCCGTCTCGCCGCCCTTTCGGCCGAGGCCGCTGTAGTCGAGCAGCTCGTTCGCGCGCTCACGCGCCTGCTGCTCCTCCTTGCGCACGCCGGGCGTGCGCAGGATCGAGTTGAAGAGGTTCGCCTTCATGCGCGCGTGCATCCCGACCATCACGTTCTCCTGTGCACTCATGTTCTGGAAGAGGCGGATGTTCTGGAACGTGCGGCCGATCCCGAGCGCGGTAATCGCATGTGGCGGCTTGCCGGTGACGTCCGTCCCGAGAAACATGATGCGGCCTGCAGTCGGCTTGTAGACGCCGGTCAGCATGTTGAAGAACGTCGTCTTCCCCGCTCCGTTCGGCCCGATCAGCGATACGACCTTGCCACGCGGCACTGCGAAGCTGACGTTGTTGACGGCGACGAGACCACCGAACTCCTTGCGGATGTCCTCGGCGACGAGCACGTTGTCCTCGACTGCGGTCGGCTCGCTCACGCCTCGGCTCCGGCGTGCTGTGCGTCGTACAGCGGTTCGTCGTGCACGCCGTGGTGCAACTCGGCGGCCACGCGTTTCGACGGGATCATCCCCTCTGGTCGGAAGAGCATGACGACGAGGATGATCAGACCGTAGATACCGGACGCGTAGAGCGGGACGTCGAGATTCGGATGGTGGTTGCCGACGTGGATGTTCGTGTTGATCCATGAGCCGGTGTTCGCGAGACCCTCCTGGTTCAGGTATGCAAGGAACGCGCCGCCGACGATCACGCCCCAGATGTTCCCCATGCCGCCGAGGATCACCATGCAGAGGATGAAGACCGAGATGTTGAAGAAGAAGTCGCCCGGGAACGTCGCGCTCTTGAACGCGGCGTAGTACGCGCCGGCGATCCCGCCGAAGAACGCACCGCTCGCATAGGCCCAGGTCTTCGTGCGCATCAGCGGGACGCCCATCGCCGCGGCGGCGGTCTCGTCCTCACGGATCGCGATCCAGGCGCGCCCTAGTCGCGAGAACTGCAGGCGGAACGAGCAGAAGACGGTGAACAGCAACAGCACGATCGCTGTCCAGAAGAAGACGTCCGTCGACTGGATCTGGTGGCCGAGCAGCGTGCGGTTGCAGCACTGCAGGTAGTTCGCCGGCAGGAACCCGTTCGTGAGGTTCGAGATGTGGTTGCCGAAGCCAGGCGAGTCGAGCGGCGTGATCCCGTTCGGGCCGTTCGTCAGGTTGAACCCGGTGCCGAAGAGGTTGTCGCTGTTGCGTGCCACCTGCGGGAGGATCTCGCCGAACCCGAGCGTCACGATCGCGAGATAGTCACCGCGCAAACGCAGCGTCGGCAGCCCGATGACGATCCCGAAGAGCGCCGTGAACATGCCGGCGAGCACGATCAACAGAAAGATCGAGACGTGGATTCCCGGGAGGTCGCCGGTGATCCCGACGGCACCGAAGTGCCAGTTCTGATGGGGGAACTGCAGCGAGGCGAACCAGGCTGCCGTATAGGCGCCGGTCGCATAGAACGCGACGTACCCGAGGTCGAGCAGGCCCGCGTAGCCGACGACGATGTTCAGGCCGACGGCCATCATCACGAAAACGAGCATGTACACCCCGGTCGCGATGTCCGGCCAGACTCCGAACACCGGGACGATGAACATCTTGTCCTGGTAGAACGGATAGAGAATCACGAGCAGGATCGCGACCGCCGGCAGCACGCGCGCACGCCACGGGTTGGGGATCCAGAACACGCCGAACGCGATTGCGAGTGCAAGCGCAAGTGACGGCACGGTGAACGCGAAGAGCAGCACGACAATTGCTTGTGCAACTGCCTTCGGGATCTGCGGCAGCCGATGGATCCAGTAGAGCGCACCGACCGTCGCGACGGCGTAGCCGAGCGAGTGGTCGAGCAAGAAGAGCAGCACGGCCAGCACGAGCAGCAGGCCGATCGACACGCCGGCGCGCATTGCGATCGGCATTGCCCGCCAGCGCGAGCGGAGCCGGTTGCGGACTCCGATCTCCTCCGCGGGCGCTTCGCCCTGCGTGCCAACGTGGGTGCCGAGCTGGTCGGTCATCCACCCTCTGGCGTGCGTTCGCCGAGCAGGCCCTCGGGCCGGAAGACGAGGATCAGGATCAGGATCGAGAAGACGATGGATTGCGTCCAATCGGAGCCCGGCGCGTGCCAGTTCAGTCCCTCATTGAACGCCTGGATCAGCCCGATCAGGATCGCGCCGAGCACGGCGCCGGGGAGGTTCCCGACTCCACCGAGCACGGCCGCCGTGAAGGCGATCAGGCCGAGCTGGAACCCCTGGTCATAACGCACCGTCGTCACGTACAGCGAGTAGAGGAGGCCGGCAGCGCCCGCGAGACCGCCGGCGATCAGGAACGTGAAGGAGATCGTGCGGTTGACGTTGATGCCCATCATCGCGCTCGCATCCATGTCCTGGGCCGTCGCGCGCATCGCCTTGCCCTGCCGCGTGCGCTGCACCAGGTACAGGAGCCCCAGGAGGACCGGGATCGTGATCACGACGACGATCAGCTTGTTCCATGTGTAGTCGACGCCGCCGATCGAGAACACCTTGGAGCGCGGGAAGACATCCGGCGCTGTGATGTAGTTCGGCCCTTTCCAGATCAGCCCGACGTCCTGGATCACGAAGCTCATGCCGATCGCGGTGATCAGCGGCGCGAGACGCGGCTTCCCACGCAAGGGCCGGTACGCGACGAACTCGATCGCCGCGTTGATCAGTCCGCAGGAGATCATCGCGAGCAGCAGGGTCGCGAAGACGATCGGGATGATCAACACGCCCTGCCCCGTATGCAGCCCGAAGAAATGGGTGGCGTAGGTGATCGAGAACATGCCGCCGAGCATGAAGACGTCGCCATGGGCGAAATTGATCAGCTCCAGGATCCCGTAGACGAGCGTGTACCCGAGTGCGACGAGGGCGTAGACGCAGCCCGTCGTGATCCCGATCAGGAACACCTCGAGGAAGTCGGCCGGCGTGCGCTCGGCGTTGACCGCCAGCCAGGCGAGCAGCGCAAGAACGAAGAGGCCGCCTAGGGCGCCGACGGCGCTCGGGCGGCGCAGGCGGGTCGCAAGGGTCGGGGCAGACGCGTCAGCAGCCACAGGTGAGCGACTTTACTGCGTCAGGCGGAGATTGCCTATCGAACCGTCGGATCTTCGCGGCGGGGCTAGATGGGTGATGCCGTGGGATCGTCTGTTCGGGGTGTGAGCTGGCCGCTCTGGGGTGCCGCGGCGTGCCGGTGACGAGGCCCGTAGGCCTCGTTGCCGGTGCGACGTGGTGAAGCGCACGCACGGCCGGTGGGGCCCGGCTCCGCCGGGCTCTGCCGGCCGGGAGCGGCCCAGACCGGTCAGATCACGCATCCGGACACGCGAGAACGGGGCATCACCCATCTAGCGTTCCTCGAGCGCCGCGACCATCGGCTCAACTCGGAGGAGTTGCGCGCGCAGGGCGAGGATCGCAAGATCTTTCGCCTTCGCCTCGACCATCACGTCGAGCGGCCCGGGCGCACGGCGCACGACCTCCGCGACATCCCAGGGCGCGGCGTAGTCGGCGTGGGCCTCGAGCCGCGAGGAATCGAGCCGCGGGCTCGAGACGTGCACCTTCGGGCGAGCCTCTCCCCAGGTCGCGTAGGCGTCGGCGAGCGTCGAGGTCGCTGGGAGGCAGCGATCGTGATGGATGTCGTAGACCACCCGCGCACCGGTGCGCGCATGCAGCCACAGCACATCATCGAGTGAGAAGAGCCGGTCGTCGTGCTCGACGGCGACAGCGCGCTGCGCACGCTCGGACAGACGCTCGTAGGCAGTCGCCCAGCGCGCGAGCGCCGCCGGCTTGTCGCCGTAGGCGCCGCCGACGTGCAGCACGACTACACCGTCGCGCTGGCCCAGCGCGTCGAGCAACGCGGCGTCCTGTTCCAGGTCGAGCAGCGACTTCGTCACGAGGACGGGATCGACCGCGTTGATCACGGTGTACTGCCCGGGGTGCGTCGAAAGACGCAACCCGAAATGCTGCGCTTTCGTTCCGAGCGCGGCGAGCTGCTCCGCGCACGCATCGATCTGACGGCGGTAGTCGAACTCGGGCAGATCGGGATGCGTGCCGTACGGGATCGTCGAGCTCGCCATCCGATAGAGCCGCACGTCGATGCGGTCGAGGTAGTCGAATGCGACGTCGAGGAGATCGAGCGACACCGACAGCTGCGGGCCGCTCTGCCAGCGCCGCGCATCACTCGTCTTCAACCCACCATCGCCAAGGATCTTGACGGCGAAGCCCAACCGGAACCTCGCGAGCGCATCGGGAGGAGGCGCCCCGTCGGACGGGACGCCTCCACCTTCTTCGGCCCTACCAGCCTGCAACGATCTCCTTGAACTTCTCGAGTGCGTCCTCGACCTGCTGCTCGGGGTTCTCGAAGATCCGCGCGACGAGCTCGCCTGCGGTTCCCGCCGGCGGGTCGTACTCGAGCGCGACCTCGATGTTCGTCTGTGTGCCCTTCGCGTCGAAGCGAACGACGCCCGAGTTCTCGACGCGCGAGCCCTCGACGCTCGCCCACGCGATCTTCTCGTTCGGCATGTCTTCGGTGATCCGCGCGTCCCACTCCGCAGAGACACCGAGCGGGCCGTCGACCTTCCAGTGCGTCCGCGAATCGTCACCGGCGACCGCGGTCACCTCGTTGACGTGCGGCATGAAGTCCGGGAAGTGCGTGAAGTCGCGCCAGTAGGCGTAGACCCGTTCCACCGGTGCGTCGACCGTGACGTATTTTGCGATTGCTGCCATCGTCTTCGTTCCTCTCCTCGGGTCTCTCTCTCCTAGCCGACCACCTCCTGTGTCAAACTTTTGTCCCGATAATCGGATCGTGCTCGCCCCGCTCGCCGGCGGACCCTCGACCCCCGAGCTCGCCGCCGCAGTCTCGGAGGCAGGCGGTCTCGGCTTCCTCGGCGCCGGCTATCTGAGCGCCGAGGCGCTCCAGGCGGAGATCCGTCGCACGCGCGCGCTGACCGCACATCCGATTGGCGTCAATCTCTTCGTGCTTACCCCGGTGCCGGTCGACACCGGGGCGATCGCGCGGTACGCGCTGGAGCTCGCAGCGGAGGCCGAGCGGCTCGGTGTCGAGCTCGGGGAACCGCGGTTCGACGACGACATCTACGCGGACAAGCTCGACGTCCTGCTGGCCGAGCGCGTCGAGGTCGTCTCGTTCACCTTCGGGTGCCCGGCGCCCGAGGTTGTGCGACGCCTTCAGGCGCAAGGCCTCGAGGCCTGGGTGACCGTCACCTCTCCGGAGGAGGCCCGCGCGGCGGCGGCCGTCGACGCCGACGTGCTCGTCGCTCAGGGTGCCGAGGCGGGTGGGCATCGGGGTGCGTGGACGGACGCCGACAGCGAGGATGCGCCGCTCTTGCGACTGCTGCGGGAGATCACTATTGCGGTCGACAGCCCGGTCGTCGCGACCGGCGGGATCGCCGACCGCACGGATGTGGTGGCGGCGCTCGACGCGGGCGCGCAGGCGGTGCAGGTCGGCACGTCGTTCCTGCTCTGCCCCGAGGCCGGCACGAACGACGCGCACCGCGACGCGATCCTGCGCGGCGGGGGAACGACCTCATTCACGCGCGCGTTCACCGGCCGGCGTGGACGCGGAATCGAGAACGGCTTCATGCGAGCTCATCCCGGCGCCCCGAGTGCGTATCCCCACGTGCACCACCTGACGGCCCCGCCGCGAGCAGCGGCACGAGCCGCCGGAGACCCCGACAGCTTCAACCTCTGGGCGGGCACATCGTTTCGCCGGGCGCGCGCGGTGCCCGCGCACGAGGTCGTCGCAGCGCTGACGGTCTAGATGATTGATGCCACGGCTTTGGTTGTGGCGAGGGACCGGGTGGTGCAGGTCGAAGTCGGCGCTTCCTAGCGTCGATGACTTGGAGGCCACGATGCACGCCGACCTCGACCTGCTCTGCGTCAG
>JACDGR010000419.1 GCA_013821525.1 Actinomycetota bacterium | reverse complement strand
GGGTAGACGGACGCAACCTCCCGCCGCTCGAGCAGCGACGCGCTGGCTAGGCTGCCGACCACGAGGCCGACTCCGGTCGCAGTCCAGAGCAGCCCGTATCCGAACGCGCCGCGGTGCAAGGCGCGCTCGGCGAGGAAGATCTCGGACACGTTGATCAGCCCGGTCGCGAGCATCGCGAAGCCGAACGCGACCAGAACGGTGAACATCGCGGCCGAGCGGCGGAAGGCCGACATGCCGTCGACGAGGTCGCGCCAGTGGCCGCGAGTGATTGCCTGCTCGCTCTGCAGCAGCCGCGCGGGAATGCGCACGAGCAGCAGCGCGGAGAAGAGGAACGTCGCGGCGTTCACCCAGTAGACGAGGTGCGGCCCCGAGACGCTGACGATCACCCCGCCGAGGATCGGCCCGACCGTCGTCGCCGTCCAGTCCGTAGCCTGCAGGAGCGACGTCCCGTGGGTGAGCTCATCCTCAGCGACGAGATTCGGCAACCCCGCGAGCACTGCCGGGCGGAAGAACGAGTTCGCAACGCCGGCGATCGCTGCGAGAGCGACGATTGCGGTTGCACTCCCGACGAACGGAAGCGCCACGAAGACGGCCAGGCGCACGAGATCCGCCGTCACGATCAATCGCTTGCGCGAGAGCCGGTCGACCAGGGGGCCGGCGGCGAACCCGACGACGACCGCAGGGAAGAACGTGACGAGGAACAACACGCTCACCCACCACGGCGAGTGCGTGCGCGCGGTGACGTCGGCCGTCAGCGCGATCGTCGCCATCCAGGTGCCGATTCCCGAACCGAGGGTGGCAGTGAATAGGAGGCGGAAGCTCGATGCGCGGCGGAGCATCCCGAACTGGCGGCGAAGCGAGGATGTCGACGACACGGTCGTCGCAGCGTAGGCGAATCAGGCGGTCTGCAGCACGTGCCCGAGCGCTGCCGCGAAGAAGTCGAGCTCTTCGGGTGTACCAACGGAAATCCGGATCGCCGTCGTCGAGCCGAACCCCACGAGCGGGCGAACGATCACGCCGGCACGCAGCAGCCGTTCGAACAATGCGTTGGTATCCTCGCCCGTCTCGACGAAGAGGAAGTTGCCGACGGACGGTGTCGGGTCGAGCCCGTGCTCTCGAAGAACCGATTCGAGCCGGACGAGGCCTTCCGTGTTGACAGCGCGACGGCGCGCGATCTCCGTCCCGTCGCCGACGCTCGCGATTGCGGCGAGCTGTGCGGGCGTCGTGATGTCGAAGGGGCGGCGCACCTTCGCCAGCGAAGCGCACACCGATCTCGGGCCGACCGCATACCCGACTCGAAGACCTGCGAGACCGTAGATCTTCGAGAACGTCCGCAAGACGATCACCCGGTGGCCAGCCTTCAAGTAGCGCTCGACCGCGTCAGGGTAGTCGGGGCGATCAATGTACTCGAAGTACGCCTGGTCGATCACGGTCAGCACGTGCTCCGGCACGAGCTCGAAGTACCGGTCGAGCTCGTCGGCGGAGTTCATCGTGCCGGTCGGATTGTTGGGGTGACAGATGTAGACGAGCTTGGTGCGCTCGGTGACGGCCGACAGCAGCCCGTCGAGGTCGTAGCGCTGCTCGAGGAGTGGAACCGTGCGCACGGTTGCGCCCAGCTTGCTCGCATAGATCACGTAACTCGGGAAGGACGGCCAGCCACAGACGACCTCGTCGCCGGCCTCGAGGATCGCCTGGCTCAGCATGTCGATGCAGCCGTCTGCCCCCGCACCGACCGTCACCTCCTCCCGCGCGACGCCGTGACGCTCCGCGAGCGCGGAGTGCAACGTGAACGAGCCGCCGTCGGGGTAGCGGTTGAGATCGCGCGTCGCGCGCGCCACGGCCTCGTGTGCCGCCGGGAAGGGGCCGAACGGTCCCTCGTTCGACGCAAGCTTGATCACTCGCTCGAGCCCGAGCTCGCGCTGGACGTCCTCGACCGGCTTGCCCGGTTGGTACGGCGTCAGCGCAGCGACACACGCGCGGAAGAACGCGTCATCGAGCTCCGCAAGGGGCGTGGACATGCACTGACCCTACCGAGCAGGCGGGCACCGGGCGGTCGCCGCCCCGGGCCGTGTCGGGCGCAGACGTGGCTCTTCGGTGGGGCGCAAGGCGTCACCAGCCTCCTCCCCACCGCGAGCCTACCGCTGCCCCGGCCCCGGCCCCGATACGCAACCGGGTCGAGAGCGGGTCAGAGCTGCGACGGCTGCGCGGGGTGAGTCCGTAGGCTGCGCGGCATGCCCGAGCTCGGTCTCTTTCCGCTGTCGCTCGTGCTCGTCCCGACCGAGCAGCTGCCGCTCCACATCTTCGAGCCGCGCTACCGCGAGCTGATCGCTGAGTGCCTCGAGACCGGCGGCGAGTTCGGGCTCGTGCTCGCAACCGGAGACGGCGCAGTGCACGAGGTCGGGACGCGCGCGAGGGTCATGCAGGTGCTCGAGACCCTCGAAGACGGAAGTTCGAACATCGTCATCGAGGGAGGTGACCGGTTCAGGCTGCTCGAGCTGACGAGCGGACGCTCGTTCACGACCGCCGAGGTCGAGCCGGTGCTCGACGACGACGATCCCCCCGACCCCGCCGACGTGGCGCGCGCGCTCCAGCTCTTCACACAGCTCGCGGACGAAGTCGACGCGGAGATCGAGCTGCCTGACGAGGACGCGGCACAGCTCGACTTCGAGCTCGCTGCACTCGTCGACATCGGCGTCGACCCGAAGCAAGAGCTCCTTGCCTCCACGTCGCCGCGGGAACGCATGAAACGACTCGCCGAGCTGCTTGGCATCGCACTCGAAGCAGTCCGGCTCGAGAAGACCGTGCACGCGCGCGCAGGCCAGAACGGCAAGGTCGCGCCGCTCGATCCCGAGCGGTAGTAGAGGCTTGATGCGCATCAAGGGCACGGTGGGCGGTGGCTCCCCACACGCACC
>JACDGR010000418.1 GCA_013821525.1 Actinomycetota bacterium | reverse complement strand
CGGCCTTTCCCACCTCGAACGCTTCGACGAACAACCAGAAGCCCTCGGTGTTGATGCGCACGCTCTCGCGCACGGATGCGAGCTCGAACTCGCTCTTGACGGCGCGCGCGTGGTCGAAGCCGAGATCCCAGCTCACGATCTCGGCCGCGCCGTCGAGCGCGCGGTAGTCGCGCACGGTCATCACGTAGTCGAGGCCGTAGACACCCACGCGCTTGCCCCTCACCTGGTCGGCGAGCCACTCGCCGGGCAGGTCGACGAACTCCTGCTGCTCGATCCAGGTCGTCCCGTGCTCGCCGACGTACCGCGCCTCGCGCGGGAAGACGATCGCCGGGTCACCCTCGAGCGGCAGCAGGACGTAGGCGTAGCGATGCACGATCACGAAGCCGGACATGTAGGTGACGGCACCTTCGAAGCCGGAGTACTCGTTGCCGGAGACGATCACGGCGTCGAGCCCGTCGCGGGCCATCGCCTCGCGGATGCGCGCGTAGCGACGTTCGATCTCTGTCTGCGGCACGGCGTCCGCCCCTGCTCCGATCACTGCGTCCACGACGCCTCCATTCCCTTGATGAGTGCCCAGATCGCGGCGTGCTCGGGCGTCTCGACGCCGAACCGCTTGCCGAACTCGACGATACCGCCGTTCAGGTAGTCGACCTCCGTCTGCCGGCGCGCCTCGACGTCCTGCAGCATCGACGCCTTGTGACCGTAGGCGACCTCGGGCCGGGCGGCAAAGTCGATCAGCTCTTCGGGATCGGAGTCGAGCTCGATCCCCTGAGCGGCCGCGACCGCCTTCCCCTCGTCGACCAGCTTCGTGACGAGTGCACGCAACGGTGGATGCTCGCAGACGCGACCGTGCGTCAGCCCGGTCAAGGCGCCGAGCGGATTCGTGGCGGCGTTGAAGATCACCTTCCTCCATTGTGGGCCACGCGCGTCCTCGACCGCCTTCGTCGGCATGCCGGCTCGCGTGCAAGCGTCGGCGAGCAGCTGCACCTGGTCGAACGGGGCCGGCTTCGCGTCGAACGGGCCGAAGGTCGTGTCGCCTTTCACATCCCATTGCACGACGCCCGGCGACGTGATCTTCCCGGCCGGAAACGTCGTGCCGCGGATCACGCGCTCGACGTGCTCCGCGAGCACCTCCTCGTTGCCGATCCCGTTCTGCACGGTCGCGACACAACCGTCTGCGAACGCGTGCGCCGTCGCCGCGATGGCTGCAGAGGTGTGCATCGCCTTCGTCGCGACGATGCCGAAGTCGCACGGCGGCAGCTCGGCCGCGTCGCTCGTCGCACGCGGATGGCTCAGCACCTCCCCCGCGCCGGTCAGCCGCAGGCCATCGCGATTGATCGCGGCGACGTGCGCCTGGGCCAGGTCGTACGCCCACACCTCGACGTCGTCGAGGGTCGCGAGATTCGCCGCGAAGAGCGAGCCGACCGCACCGCAGCCGACTACACATACGTTCATTCCCACGAAGCCTCCTTGCCTTTGATCAGGGCGAACATCGTCTCGTGCAACGGTACGGGCACGCCGGCCTGCCGGGCCGCCCGAACGAGCGCGCCCGTGATCATGTCGATCTCCGTGCGGCGCTTCGCATCCACGTCTTCGAGCATCGAGGGGTAGTGCGCACTGCCGCGCTGCGTCGCGAGGACGTTCATCTCCCACGGGTCATCACGCAGGGTTACGCCCGAGGCGGCAGCCACGGCCTTGCCCTCGTCCATCAACGCCCGGACGAGGCGCCCGAGGTCTTCGGGCCGAACGATCGCCGCGAAGTGCGGATCGTGCGGCAGTCCGGTCAGCGCAGCGACGGTGTTGACGGTCGCGTTGAAGATCAGCTTCGACCATTGGGCGGGACGGAGATCATCGAAGGCTTCCGCACGGAGACCCGACGACTCGATCAGCGCCGCGGCGGCTTGCGCATCGGCAGGCGTCGTCCCGCGGGCGGGTCCGATCCAGGTTGCGGTGTCGAGCACGTATTGCACGTGCGTGTCCGCATGGCGGGTGCCGCTCATGAAGGTGACGGCGGTCAGCAGCTTCCAGTCGCCGTAGCGACCTACCACCTCGTCGGCGCCGATCCCGTTCTGCACCGTCATCAAGGTCGCATCGGGCCAGAAGCCCTGCAGCCGCGCGGCGATGCTGTCGAGGTCGGTGCCTTTGCAGGCGACGATCACGAGCTCCGGCTCCGGAAGGTCGGCGGGCGTCGTGGCGGCGTCCAGCGTGCCGGTGAACTCGGCACGTCCGCTGACGTGCAACCCTTGCTCGCGCAGCACCCGCGCGTGCTCCTCACGCCTCGTCAGCGTGGAGACCTCGGCGACGCGCGAGAGGTGCGCAGCGAACAGGCTGCCGATCACCCCGACTCCGGCCACGCACACGCGGGTCATGACGCTCGCCCCGGCCAGAAGCGCAGCTCGCGCCCGCCGGTGAGGCCGGAGGGCCGCAGGATGAGCACGAGTGCCATCAGCGCGCCCACGATCACGACGCGGGTGCCGGCCGGCAGGTCGATGTGCCAGCCGAAGAGCGACGTGCCGTTCTCGGCGACCGCGAGGTACGAGTCGAGCGCGCTGACCGCGAGCGCGCCGACGACCGCACCCCACAGGCTCGTCGCGCCTCCGATCACGAGCATCGCGAGCGTGATGAACGTCAGGTCGAGATACACGCCCTCGGTGTTCAGCGGCAGGAGATGGACGTACAGGCCGCCCGCGAGCCCGGCGAGCAGACCCGACAGCGTGAAGGCGATGAGCCGCTGGCGGTAGACGGACGCGCCGACCGCGCGCGCGGCTGCTGGATCCTCCCGCGTTGCGCGCAGGAGCCGGCCGAAGCGGCTCCGGCCGTACGCGAAGGCGATCACGATCACGACGAGGGCCCCGAGAGCCGCCTGCCGCAGCCCGGTCGTCTCGGGCACGGATGAGAAGGTGTTCAGACCG
>JACDGR010000046.1 GCA_013821525.1 Actinomycetota bacterium | reverse complement strand
GTCGAGGGCCGACGCGTCTGCATCGTCGGCGACGAGTCGAGCGTGAGGGTGGCTGCGCAATACGCGATGACCAATTATAACCCTGGCTTGGGGTATTTGGAGATCGCGTCGCTCGCAGCTGATCAGCAGGCGCTATCGGCCAGGTCTGAGGCTCCGATCATCGTGCAGGGGGCGCAGTTCGTCGCCCGGTTCACGGTCACGGTTCCGGCGATATCGACGAGCCCTAGCGCCGCGCCCGACCCATTTCCGCCGACGTCGTTCGGATCTGGCCGCTTCCTGGAGTCGCAGACCTTGGCGCGGGCCGCATGAGGGAATGACCATCGTGCCACGTTCATCCGCTCCCTTCGTGCTCGACGACCGCCCGCTCGACCGGCGATTGACGGACCTGCGCGCCTTTTGCGCGAAGATACCCTTCGACGGGCCGGGCGGCGGGACATGGGCGGAGGTGTTCTTTGGAATGCCGGAGGAATCCGCTGCCCTCGGCGCCGAGTTGCCAGACCGGCTATGGGGCGGTCGGACCCGCTCGCCGCTTCATGGGTTCACGTGTGCCGCGTTGGGGATGCTGGATGTTCCACAGTCGCTGCTCAACGCCCTTCCAGGACGGCACCGCGACCTCTACTACCGGAGCTTCCTCGGACTAGCCGAGCGACCCGCGCGGGCGGATCGAGCGATCGTATCGTTCAGGATCGCCGAGACGCTGAGCGAACTCGAGCTAAAGGCGGGGCTCGCCCTGGACGCCGGATACGACGAAGCTGGTTCGCCCAGGAGGTATCTGCTGGAGCGGGATCTCATCGCTTCGCGCGCTCGCCTGACAGACTTGCGCTGGAGTCGGCGGCTCGCCGATGGCTCCGTGCGGACGGCCACGGCAATCGAGGAGCGGTCGCGCCTCCTTTGGCCAACTGGTGGCATAGACGTCGCTTTAGACACGGTGCTCGAGCTTCCGGCGTCTTCCAGAAGAACCATATCATCGGCGATCCTGGCCAGCGCGGGCGGGCGGAGACTGATTGAAGTCAGCTTCCGTGAGGATGTGGGTGCGAATGTCATCTCGGCCGAAGTCTCGTGCGCCGGCGGATGGGTAAAGATACCACGTCGGGAGGGCGCCGCCACGACCACCAAGCTGGTGCTCGTCTTAGGTGGAAACGCTCCTCCCATCGAGGCCAATGCGGCTCTGGGGCCGCTGCCGATGCTTCGGCTGAGTCGTTCCGACGGCAAGGAGGTGCCCGAGGTCGATCTTTTGGAGTTCTCGGTGGATGGCGTCACCGGAATTGCGCTCTGGTCGGATGAGACCAGCCTGAATCCGCAAAGACCGGGGTATGCATTCGGGGCGCGTCCGTCGAAGGGTAGCGCCTGCGAGATCATCGTTCCCGAGTTGATTGGCAAGACAGGCTTCGACGTGAAGGCGATGCTTGTGCCACGTTGGACGGATCTTCCGCAAGTCCCGTTCGCAAGTTGGTATGAGGGGTATCCAGACGCTCCGAGGGTTGGAGACAACTTCGGCGCAAGTGTCTCGGTCATCGTAGCTGGCCGTGATCCTATCCCGTTGGGGACTGGACTGGGCTTGTTCGCGGTCGATGACCCCGCGCCCCCTCATGGCGATCAGCTTCGGTTCGATCTTCCGCAGTCGCTACCTGCCGGCGCGGGCAAAGGGTCGCTGCTTTCGAGCTATCCCTGGCACCTCCGTCTCGAACTCGAGCGGGATTTTCTGCATGCGACCTACGACCGCGACCGCCTCACCGTTCGCCCGGTTGGTGAGCCAATGCGGGCGCCCCTCAATCCACCCTACACTCCGCGCTGGAGCGGGCTTAACCTCTCCTACCATTGCAGGCAGAATGCACCCGATCAGAGAATCATCACGCCATTTGGCGAGACGATCGTCGAGGAGGAGTTCCGTGATGCCATCTACGTGGGCTTCGTCGATGCCAAGCCGGGCTCCCAGCTCACGGTATACTGGTCGATCTCGACGCGTCGGATGCTCGGCCTGAGGTGGGAGTACCTGTCTGAAACGGATGGTTGGCAGGATCTGACGGCCTACCTTTGTGATGAGACCGATGGGCTGACGCGCAGCGGCGTCTGGTCGGCGTCGCTACCAGACGACGCGACTACGAACGGTGGGCTCATGCCGAGCGGCCGCTTGTGGCTCCGGGCGGTGCCGAGCAGCTCTGATCGAGGCTCCGACCGTAGCATTGCCACCCATATCGCTGCCATCGTCGTCAATGCCGATTTCTGCCGCCTGGAGGATGTCGAAACCATAGGTCCCGGGCATTTCGCGACGCCTCTCCCGCCTAGGTCGATCGCCCGACCATCAGATCCGGTCGTCGGTGTCGAGCGGGTGGAGCAGCCTTTCCCCTCGGAGGGCGGGCGTCCTGCCGAGGATGGCGCGACATTTGCAGTGCGCGTAGCCGCGCGGCTGCGTCATCGCGGACGTTGCGTGACGGCGTGGGACGCGCAGCAATTGCTCATGGAAGAATTTCCGGAGGTGCGTGCGGTGCGTGCGGTGCGGCGGTTGGGCCAGGGCCGGGTAGAATCGCGACGTTCCCGATTGCTGGTCGTGCCAACGAACGCAGCGAGCGTGACCGGCGACCGGGAGCGCCCGGGTCTCTCGGCAGGTCAGCTGAATGCAATGCGCACCTTCCTCGCGGCACGCTCTTCTGCATGGCTGGAACTCGAACTGGTGCAGCCGAGATACCGCTCGGTTCCGGTCTCTGCGCGCATCGGTTTCCGTGCGGGCATGAACGTTCACCGGGGCTATCGCTACGTGAAAGAAGCGCTGTTGAGCGCGTTCGTCCCCTGGCGTGCAGATGTCGGGCGGCCCCTTCCGATCGGGAAAGCGCTCGAGCCGTTCGAGGTACGCGACGCGATCCTCGCCGTGGAAGGGGTGGAGAGTGTCCATGACCTGCTTCTCACTGGAGACGGCCTTCCGGATCCTGCGGCCGAGGACGAGGTAATCGTGCTGGACGTATCCGCGCTAACTCCGGGCGTCGCCGGCGCCCAACGCACTAGCCAGGAGACTAGGCTTGGCTGAAGCCCCGTCAGTTCCGGTCGATCGAGACGCGGTCCACTTCGAAACATTTTGGAGCGCGGCGCTCGCGCGCGTTCAGGCCGTCTGCGGTGACCGGTGGACCGATCTGGCTGAACACGATCCGGGCGTAACGCTGCTTCAGGCGCTCGCATACGGTGCGAGTGACCTCGCCTATCGACACACCTTGCCACTTGTGGACCTGCTGACGCCGAAGGACGGTGACGGGGCGATCTTCCCCGCGTCCTTCTCTGCTCAAGTAGCGCTCTCCACCGCGCCGATTACGCCCGACGATTTCTGTCGAGCGCTGCTCGACATCGTAGATTGGCCGGACGGCCGGTTCGTACTGCGCGATGTGCAGCTTGTCTCGTTGCGCGACGAAGCTGCTCCGACGTTCTTCTATGACCCAGCCGGCCGCACATATTCGCGCAAGGGCGAGCACGACGACTGTCGTCCCATCCGGCTGGCCGGCGGATACGACGTCTACCTGATGCCTGAGCGCGACCGCGACCTGAATGCGGCCCGCAGAACGGTCGATGAGTGGCTTCGGAAAAATCGCAACATCTGCGAATTCTTCGTTCGGATCCTGTGGTTGAAGCCCATTGACGTCGACCTGCACGTCGAGGTCGAAATTTACGACGACTGGGCCGACGTCGACGCGGCGATCGCCGCAGTGGGCAGGGCATGTGACGAGACGCTTGCCGCGCGTCCGATCAGAACCGACAGCTCCTGGCTGAGCGCGGCGGGAATATCTCCTGATCTGGCGTTTGACGGGCCGCGTGCGGAGCACGGCTGGATCGTCCAGCTCCCGCCAACTCGCGATTATTCCGTCGCGTATGCGGCCGACCTGGATTTGCTTGAGCGGGCGATACGGGCCGTGCCCTGTATTCGGCGGGTGGTTTCGATTTCCTGGGGTGGCGCGGAGGAGGACAGGATCGAGATTCCGGCTGGCCACTTCCCGCACCTCTGGCCTGCCGGCCTAGCAGACAGCATAGTGGTGACCAAAAGAGGCCAGCACCTGCAGGCTACTTCTCCGGAACTGCTCGGTCCGGACGTGCTGCATGTTGTAGCCCCGGAGCCGGAGGCTCTCCGAGCGTTTCCACGCGGTCGATATCGGCGGCTAGGTGACTATGCCAGCGTGAGCTCTCTTTTGCCCGCCCTCTACGGACTTCACGAGACGCCGACGTCGTCGGCTGCTCACCAACTGTATCAGTTCATGCTGCCGTTCGAGCATCAGCTGGCCAGTGGCTGCGATCAGCTGGATCGGTTGGCTCGGCTGCTTGGGTTCACCGAGGACCGTGATGTCGCCGCACCGATTTGGGGGACCCGCTGGCCATTTGATGTGGACACCTTGCCCGAAGACGTGGCGTATCAGCAAAGTTTGTATCGGCATGTGCTCGACGGGATTTCCTACACGCAAAGCCTCGATCACGAGAAGTCGTTCGAGCTGATCGACTATCTTCTTGGCTATTTCGGTATCGATCCGACCGACCGAACGCTGTCCATCGACGGATCAAAGGTTTTCAACGCTCGTGTTGGGCTGCTCAAGCGTGCTGCGGAACTGGGGCGCTCGCGCACGACCTTTCCAACGGACGAGAGCAGCGCGATCCAGCTACGGCTGGCCGCGCGCCTGGGATGGGGCGACGCGCTCTTCGACCCTCAACTCGCTCTAGAAGACTATCCATTCTATATTGTAGAGCACATCGCGCTCCTCCCGCCAGTACCTGACGAACAGTACGACGACTGGCAGAGTGTCTACAGTCACGCCATCGTCAACGACGCTGCTGGACGGCGCCAGCTGCTCATAGGCCTGCCTAAGACGGTCGACGGCATCGTCGTCAGTCAGATGATCGATCTGAGGTTCGGCGAGCACGAAATCGTGGCTTTGGTGGTCGCGGACGTGAACCAGGCTGCGGTTCGCATGGCGATCGACATCGATTCGCACCGTCACCTGAAGGCCGTGGTGAACCATTTGGAGGGGACTAAGCCGGCCGACATCCAGTGGCGTAATGCCGATCTCTGGCTACGCGCGATCGATTACCAGCCGAGCTATGCGTCGCAATCGGCCGACGACCCTGTTCGCACACTGACAATTCGCCCGTTTCCTCTCGGCGCGCAGGAAGGGGTGGAGTTCGAGATCGAGTCCCGCGAGAGCGGGGGGGCAACGCAGTCAGCCTTGCGCGGAAAGATCTGCAGCGTCGACCCTGTCCAGAGCACGATCATGGCTTCGGTGACCGGGGAAGCATGGCCGGATTCGATAGAGGATTATTCGCTGCGGCTGTCCCCGGAGGCTACCGCCGTCGACAACTTCTCGTTCGCCGCGACCGTCGTTTTCAACCGCGACGACTTTGCCGGGGTGACCGACCCACATGCGCTGGTCGGTTGGCTCTCGGAGGTGATTCAGCAGGAATTTCCGCTCAACGTCGAAGCGAGAGTGCTCTGGATGACCTCGGATGAGTTCCGCTCTTTCCGGCTGGCATATAGCGACTGGAGGCGCAGCGGCGGTGTCCTTGGTGATCGTGTCTACACCCTGCTTGAAATGCTCGCGCTCGGGCAACGCCCTGTCGACACCGCAGACGGGATTCGGGCGATGCGTATCCCTGCCGAAGATGATGCGGACCGCAAGGGGGTGCTCGGCGATAACGGCCTGTACGAGAAGCTTAGTGCAGTGCGTGCAACCGGCCTGATCTACGTGCCGAAGCGGGTCCAATCGGCTCAGGAGGAGGATCGAGGAGATGGATAGCGGATCCTTGGGCACGGCGCAGTTAAGGGCGCTTTACACGATCAATGACAACAAGCGTGAGCTTCAAGCCCGTTTCCTGGACGGGATGACCCCTGTCGCCAGCGACTATCACGCTCTGATCGATTGGGCTTGCGCCGCCAGCTCTGCGATCGGCGTGGATGCCGAGATTTCGGGCGATGACCTCCCCCGCGGAGGCCTGTTCGTTTCCAGGGGCGGAACGCTCAGAGTGGCTTGCGGCAAAGGCGTAGCTCTGGATCCGGCGGGCGTCGGCGTCGAAGCCGTTGCTCCGCTCTTTGCGCATGATCTCGGGCTGACTTTGATGGCTAAACTCATGAGATCCGGGCTTCACATCGGAGACGCGGGCGTGGCCCTTGTATGTGGTGCGGCGATGACGCTCGCCGGCGGTGCGCTCGGCGTGGCCACGGGCGACGGCCTGCGGATCTCAGCAGGTAAGGTTGAGATCGCGTTGGCCAAAGAAGGCCCGCTGTCGTTCATCGCAGGCGCAGTTGCCATCGGCACGGAAGCCCTGCAGCGGGCGCGGACATACGATGCAGGCAAGCTGCTCAACGAGATCAACGCCGAGACGTCCAACGCCCGACAGCAGCTCTACGAGTTGCTCAAGGACCACTGACCACATCATGAAGGACAGCCCGATGGTTCAGTCAAGCTCCCCCGTAGACTCAGCAAAAGAAGACCTGAGGGCCCGGTTTTCCGCGGGGAAAGTTCCGAGCGAACGTGACTTTTTTCAAATGATCGATACCGCGCATGCTGGCTGGAAGGCGGTTTCCGGCGAGCTGGCGGAAACTGGATTGAAGCTGGAGGATGGCGTTCTCGCCGTCGCGTACGGCGACGGGATCACGGTTGACTCGACAGGTGTCTCGGTTCTGGCTGGGGCTGGGCTTGAGCACTCGGACAACGGCGTTCGCGTTAAGGTAGCGTCGGGGGGAGGGCTCAGGGCGCCCACCGATGGTCTCTCGGTAGTCACCGGTCAGGGGCTGGTGACGACTGATAGTGGCATCACGGTCGACTACGGCAGCGGACTTGAGATTCTGGGCAACAAGCTCACCGTGAAGACTGGCACCGGCGTTACGACGGCGGGTGGGGCGCTCTCGCTCGAATCCGGTCTCCTTGGAACGACCTCACTGATCGACATCGTTAGACGGATGAGCCCAAGCGAAAGGCAGGAGGTATTCCTAACGCTATCGCGCGACGCCCGAGAGCTCGAAGAGAAGATGACCGTAGTCAAACGACTGGTTAATCAAATAGGTAACACTCTGGACGAGAGTCACGCGTTCGATGACCAAGGTATCATTATTATTGATAGCGGGGCCGTGAGTCTACTTAGGGCGCTAGCTCCGATATTTGAACAACTGCTCGATCAGTTCGAAGAATGATTTTGAACGTTCGACACTGTTCTTTGTTACTGACTGCGGAAGGACAGCTTTCTCAGCAGGTGCTTAGCTTTGCGCGATCCTTTTCGGTGAGCCGGCGTACTGAGACCGATCGGCCCGAGGAGTCCGAGGGTGTGCTAACATCGAGTATCGCGATAGACCTGGGCGAAATTGCGGAGGATCGCCTTGGCGCAGACTTCGAAAGGGCGTTGGAAGATGCCCTGCTGCTCAGGCTGTCAAACAAGTATGGCGCGGGCCTAATCGGCTCACGGCTCAACAGCCCGGTGTCAGGACGACCGCTCGAGGAAGGTGGTTTCGCGGGCCGACGAGTGCGTCCGCTCGCACAAGCCCGTGAGAACGGATTAGTTGGAGGGGTGGGTAAGGGCGGGGGACCCCTTGGTGCTCGGGAGCGCAGGGTGGCCAATCGGTCGCTGCGCCAAGATCTCCAGGCCCGTGCCGGGGAAGCCTTTACAGCCGCAGCCATTGGCTTAGTCCGAGAGGAGTCCCGCGCGCCGGTCGTGTCTTTCTCGCCACCGTCAGCTGAAGCGGATGCAGTCGCTACATTCATATCTGCAGCCGTCGGCGACCACCACGTGCCTTGGGCTGCAGGCGAGGCGGTGCCTTGGCTTGAGGAGAAATTGCGAGCGTCTCCCGAAGGCTGGCTGCGAGTGGCATTGGCCCTGATTTCGCAGCGAAACTCGCGACGTCGCTTTGTCGCTTTGTTCGGAATGGCGGGTCTTCGCGGACTGCTCGACGTCGCTTGCGCGGAGTTGAAGGCAAGACCTGCCGCAACAACGCGGCGCGAGCCGCAGGCTGCCCTCGTGCCGCAAGTGCCTGTCCAGGCTCAGCGGGATCGGTCCTTCGCTCAGCTGCGCAAGCAGCTTCAGGCATTCGACGCGGTTCTCGATACCCCTTCTCATGCGCCCGGACCTATCCGGGCAGCGACCACTTTCGACAGCCAGCAGGCGCAGCCGGCCGCCGGGGCGGGCGTCGTTCTGTTATGGCCCCTCCTGCCCAAGCTGTTCGGGAAGCTCGGCTTGGCCGAACGGGGCAAGTTCATTGACGAACAGGCCCGTTCGGCCGCGGCGGGATATATCAGTCAAATCATCTGGCCCGACGACGTCACTAAAGTCCGTGAAATGATTCCGATCCTCCTCGCCGGCCTCGCAATTGGGAGCATCGAGCCAGTGCAACGGTGTGTGCTGACGAATCCCGTTGAAGCATTGCTTGACGACACGATAGGGAGCCTCGCGCGAATGGTTCCTGGGCTTTTCAGGCTCGGCCCGGCAGATCTGCGCCTGATGTTCCTGGGCCGCCGAGGAACGGTATCCCACGATGGCGAGGGGTTCATCGTCGACGTCGAGGCAGATGCGACCGACGTGTTGCTCCGACAGCTGCCTTGGCCGCTCTCACCTATTGCACTGCCGTGGCTGGCAGCGCCGCTCGCCGTACGCTGGGTGGGCCATGACGCGTAGCGGCAATCTCCATGCTTGGCTGCTCGGCACCTATCCGGCAACGGCACTCTGCTTCTTCGCGGAGGCCTTCTGATGCCCAGCTCGGAAGCCGTTGTCGGCGGTCACGAAGGCGCTGTGCACGACCTATCGAACGCTCCGTCGATCGATCACGATTTCGCAGCGACGATGCGCCGAGTAGGCAGCATCGACCTGATGCTGCAGCGGCAACTGCGCATTCAGCAACGGCGGTTCGATGCCGGCGTCTACGGAATGCTCGGGCTCGTCATCAGCACTGAGGAGGTCGAGGCGCTTTTGCAGGAGCCCGTCGGTTTTCCGACCTGGGCGTCGCAGACGAAAGACTGCATGATCGCTAGGCCCGCTTTCGAGCCACGGACGCGGCTCGGTCGAATCCGGAGCGCATTTTCGTTGAGCGATGATGAAATTGATATCCTACTTTTCGCGATGCTACCGCATTTCGACGCGCGGTATGGCACGCTGTTCGGGTTCATGCAGGACGACGTCAAGCGACGGCTTCCAGCGATCGATCTGGTGCTCAATGCCCTGAGCGAGAGTTTCGAGGGAAAGCTCGCCCTCGAAGCCGCGCTTCTGCCCTCCGCACCGCTCGTCCGCTATGGGTTGGTCCGGATTGGGAGGCCTGGCGATGAACATGCCGGGCAGTGGAACCAGAGCTCCCTTTCAACCGATGTGGACCTGTTCCATCATCTAGCAGGCCAATTCTATCTGCCGGCGGAGCTTGCGGCAGGCGTGAAGCGCCTTACGACGCGCGCGGAGGCATTGTTCAGCGTACGAGATGAGAAGGAGATCGTCGCTGCTGGCTTCGTCACGCACGACGGTCGCGCCTTTCCGCTGGTTGGCATCGGCGGGGCCGACGAAGGCGATCGCATTTCCGCTCATGCGGTCGCAGCCGAGCATTCGGGCTACTCCGTCCTCACGGTCGATCTGCCGCGCTTGCTCTCGGATCGCAGTTCGCTGCAGCACCGCGTGGCAGGGCTCTTCCGCACCGCCATTCTTCAACACTCATGCCTGATGTTGACTCGCATCGAAGAAACAGGCGAGGGGATCGAGGACAGCCTCGCCATTCTCGCCGACTATATCGGGGATGGACGGGTGCCTACCGCCTATCTTTTAGCCTCGGATCGGCCGGCCGCTGCTTTCCGTGCGTGCCTTCAGCAGTTTGTCGCAGTCTCTCCATGTCCTGCCTCGGTCAGGTCCGCGGCGCTGGAAGCGGCGATCTCGAACATCGACCCAAACCATGACATCGACGTGGTGGCCGTCATTGCGAGATTTGCAGTGCCGCTCGACGAGATTGATAGCGTCGTACGCGAAGCGCAGCTCGTTAGTCAGCGCAGAGACGATGGCCACCAAGGTCTCGCTACGGAAGACCTCGTCCATGTACTCAAGTATCGCGCACGTCAGGACTTCGGTCCTCTCGCCAACCGCCGGACGCCGAGCCGCAGCCGCCAGGATCTGCTGCTGCCCGCTGCACTCGGCGAGCAGCTCGACGAGATCGTGAGCGCGATGACGAACCGCCAAACGGTGCTCGACGCCGGTTTTCGATCGAAGCTCGGCTATGGGTTTGGAGTGAGCGCCCTATTCCACGGTGCGTCCGGGGCTGGAAAGACTCTCGCGGCCGAGGTGCTTGCCAACGAGCTAGGGGTCGACCTCATCCAGGTTAACCTGGCCAACATCATGGATAAGTACGTCGGCGAGACCGAAAAGAATCTCGCGCGCATCTTCGATATCGCCACGTTGGATAATGGCCTCCTATTCTTCGACGAGGCCGACGCGCTGTTCGGCAAGCGCACCGAAGTGAAAGACGCGCACGACCGTCACGCCAACATCGAAGTGTCGTACCTGCTTCAGAGATTGGAGAGCTACCCCGGCCTAGTGATATTGGCGAGCAACAACCGCGGCCATCTCGACCATGCGTTCACCAGGCGACTGACCTTTATGATCCGCTTTCAGCAGCCGGATGCCGAGCTTCGCGAGGCCCTATGGCGTTCGGCCTGGCCGGCCCAGGTGAAGCTCGCCGAAGACATCGACTACGGAGCACTTGCCGAGCGCTATGAATTCACGGGCGGCAACATTCGTAATGTTGCGCTTCTGGCCACTTGGCTGGCCTACGCCGAGGGCGGCACTGTTTGTCTGCGGAACGTCACCCGGGCCGCCGAACGTGAGATGGCCAAGGCTGGCCATCTGGCCATGCGCTGATGACGGAGAACCATTATGACCCAAGAAAAGTCGCGGGGTCCCCAACTGGACACTGCTATTCTGGAACTGAACCAAGCCATCAACGACTGCATCAGCGCCTACACCGACGCTGAGATCATTTTCGACCTTCCCGAGTTCGAGCAGAAGCCGGACCGTCCGACGGTAAGTGTTTTTCTCTTCGACATTCACGAAGACCTCGAACTGCGGAACGGGCGAATGCGGCACTTCGCGCAGCAAGGGGTGCCCGGTCAGCCGCAGCAAGGACTAGCTAATAAGCCGAGAGCGTTTCAGTCGCAGACGGTGAATGTCACGTGTCGCTATCTGATGACCTACTGGGGCACCGTAAGCGAGGATAGCACCAACCGGATCGCGACTAGTCCAACGAGCCAAAGCTTGCGGACCATAAATGCCGTGTTGAACGGCCTTCTCAATATGCGGCGTTTCAGCTCTAGTCCGAAGCTGATCTCGCGGGTCATTCCGCCGATGGATCTCCAGAATCTCGGCACGTTCTGGCAGGCGCTGGGAAACCGCCCTCGTCTGTGCCTTGGCTACGATTGCACGATCCCAGTCCAGCTTCACGAGACCGAGGCGGCTTGGCCCGTCCATCCCGGCCCGAACGTCTCCGTGCTCCCGCGGCCTGAGGCGATAGCTGCTGCAGAAGCTGCCGAGGGCAAGCCCCTAGGTATCGAGCCTGGTATATGAACGCCTGTTATAGATTTTAGGTCAAGAAGAGAGGTTTCGTTATGCCGCGCCGCTCGCAGTCAATTGAAAACCGCCAAAAGAGCCCTCAAGCGGCCCAGGCTACGGGCACGCGGAGCACGTCGGAAGTGCGGGACCTTCCCCCGACGAGAATGTCGCCGACTTCCAAGGCTCCAGTCTTCGACGTCGCGCTTCACGAAATAGTCCTGAAGCGCGCCGGCGAACTCTGGATTTCGACCGACGAGGGTTGGCAAACGTATTCAGGAGCGCGGGGTACAACGGCACCGCTTGACAGGATGGGCAAGCCGGGCCGAGTCTACGACGGAACTATCGACGCCTATTACCCCGATATTGAGACGTATGCAAAACACGTCCGCGACTACCACCGACGGGTTCGCACACCGTATGGACTGAGCCTGCCACCAACACCAGAGCTTCATGAAGACCAAACCACTCAATACATCACCACCAACGTTCGCGCGGAAGACATGCTCCTAGGAAAGGGAGCTGCGACGCCAATAGAGTTCGTGATCGACACGATGCGCAAGTACCTGCTGTGGTCCATCCCGCTCCATATTGGCAGGAAGATGCAAAGAGAAAACAGTTACCTAACGCTGGCCGATATCTCCGGCGAGGAGGCCGCGCAACAAAAGGCCGAGCGGGGTGAAGGCTACATGATGAAGCAGACGCTTCAACATATAGAAGCTCTGACCGCAATAGCGATACTTCAAGGCGATGAGGCTCTCAAGGCCGAGAACGTCGTCTCTCAATATGGCGACGTCGATAACTTCGATATGTCGCGCGTAGACCCGTTGCACACCGTGCGCGAACCGGTGTCACACGATAGATCTATCGCAGTTCTGAAGGCCATAGACGAGGCCTTCAAGGACGTCGCAGACGGCAACCTGCCCAATGAAGCCCTTGGTGAACTAATAAGCATAAAACTGAACAAGCAAGAAGTCGATCCCATCGTGTACGACCTTCTCGCGCCCGCGCTCCGCGCGGTCGAGCTAAACGAAAACGAGCCTCTAGAGAAGGTTCACATCGAACTCAAGAAGTACGTATATAGCATCACGCAGACACTGCTTGACGAAATCACCAAGGTATCTCCGAAGACGATGCCCCTAGACAGTGTGGACGAAGTCACACGCGCTCCGCGGACCGACTTAGTGGACAAAAGAAACGTGCTCCTCGGCGGGCGGGCAACAATGTTTGGTGGAATATGGGGCCCTAAGTCGGAGAGTGTTATGGAGCGGGCGTCGCGTCGCCGTGACGGCATCGCGTCACATGGGGTTCTCTACCATGGAAACCCAGCAAACACCGTTCAGGCCACAGAAGAATTCCCAACCTACTTGAAGATCATGAAGGCATTCAAAAAGGCCGCAAAGGACCCCTATCTAGTTCTCCTTTACGAACAGATGATACAGATTGTGGAGATTGCGCACAGCTCTATTACATCCGTCGTTAAGCGGGGTGACACGCAACCCCTACGTGAACTCGCGATGTATCGCGCACCTCAACTCGCGGTGATAGAGTGGTGTAATGTGCGAATCGCCAGCATCGCCGACTCGATCCGTCAAAGGGTCGAGGCCGGGGCGTCCTAGTGGGGTTCCCGCGAAGTGTTATGATGGATGCTATACTGGCTCGCGGCCGAGAAGCACCTTATCCGCCATGTTTCGGCGAGGATTGCCCCGAGCGAGGCACTAGGTGTTTGATCCCGTCGTGTGGTGGTACGATTGATCATCATGCGAGGCGGGAGGAGCTATGGGCCAGATTCTACACGGCAGCGCCAGGACGACTGAGGCAGTCCGTCGAGCGATACAGCGGAGTGAAGCGAGCGTAAGAGCACTGGCTCGGCGGCATGGGATCAGCCCGACGACCGTCCAGAAGTGGCGCAAGCGGACGCATGCCAATGACGCTCGGATGGGGCCGAAGGCCATTCATTCGACCGTCCTCACCGCCGAAGAGGAGGCGATGGTCGTGGCGTTCCGCCGCCACACGCTGCTGCCGCTGGACGACTGTCTGTACGCGCTGCAGGCCTCGATTCCGCACCTGACCCGCTCAGCGCTTCACCGCTGCCTGCAACGCAACGGCATCAGTCGCTTGCCCGACATCACTGGCGACAAGCCGGCCAAGCAGAAGTTCAAGGCGTATCCGATCGGCTACTTCCATATCGACATCGCCGAGGTTCGTACCGAAGAGGGCAAGCTCCACCTCTATGTCGGGATCGATCGCACCTCGAAGTTCGCCTTCGTCCAACTTCACGACAAGGCTGACCGTCCGACCGCGGTCGCGTTCCTGGAGGCGCTGCTCGAAGCGGTCCCCTACGACCTGCACACCATCCTCACCGATAATGGCATCCAGTTCGCCGACCTGCCGAAGAACCGTAATGGCTGGACCGCACGCATGCGCGTCCACCGCTTCGACCAGATCTGTCGCGAACACGGTATCGAACACCGCCTCACCAAGCCGAACCATCCGTGGACCAACGGACAGGTCGAGCGGATGAACCGCA